>CANPPM010000140.1 GCA_947575935.1 uncultured Butyricicoccus sp.
TGGCGGAAAAAGGACCGTTGTTTGGGCGTTTTGACATTTTTCAAACAAGCCCTAAACCCTTATCGCCTGTTTTATTTGATTTCACAGACAGCCTGCCGCTTCCTCAAAAGGCACAGACACTTTTCCCTGTTTTTATGCTTATATAAACGGTATATTGGCTGCCGGGATAACATATCCGGGCAGCCAACAGCCAGCTGTCATGTTTGGATGCAGCCTGGCAATTCTGCATATTGATCCAGCGCGCATCCCAAAAGCGTCCAGTTACGAAGCGACACCGGCGACAGAAAACCTGGCATACATGCGGCCTCCGCCGTACGTCATATAATCCTACAAAAATACCAACCATCATCCAAATATTGTCTCTCCATTTTGTTTCATCTGACGAAATTTCAGGCAGCCCCATTGACACGCCAGAATTATGCGGCATTGCCTATACATTTCCCGGAAAATATGGTATCATAATAAACAACTATCAAACCTCCGGCGGCTGCCGGAGGGAGGAGATCGAACAAATGGAGGAACGCATATGAAGTTAATCAACGAAAAGGGAAAGCTGTTCGGGCTTATCAATATTGTAGATTTTCTGGTGCTCCTTGCCGCGTTGGCGGTGCTGGGGGGGCTTGGCTGGAAACTGTTGGGGCCAAAGGTCGTAGAATCGGTATCCCCGACTGTCACGATGACCTCACAAATGCGTGTGCGCGGCGTCAGTCCGGTCGTTTACAATGATCTGCTGGAACACACGCAGATCGGCAAACATCTGGTCTCAGGGAACGACTATGTAGACGCAGTCATTACCGATATGTGGATGGACGATTATGAAATCCAGATCCAGTGCGCTGACGGCCGTATCGTCAGTGCAGTCGACCCGGTCAAAAAGGATGTGATCTTTATGATCGAGAGCCGGGTGAGCAAGGACACCCCCGCACCCAAAATTGGTACGCAGGAGGTGCGCATGGGCCGCACGTTTATTTTGAAGACCAATGACTTTGAAACGAACGCCAACATTGAATTGGTTGTGATGGGCGAATGATCAAGGCTATTCTAGAGGGCAGCTTGATCTGGCAAACACTGCGCCGGCTGCCGGAATGGTACCGGCTAGGCAGCATCGCACGGTTTTTCCAAGCAATCCGGGAAGCTTACCCACAATCCCGGTTCCGGCGGCTCTGGCAGGCATTCTGCGCCTCTCCGCTGCCCACAGAGTATACTTCCGGATACGTCCGTGCAGGCGCGGCCTGCCGCCGCAGGGTGGAACGATGGGGGGCCTGGATCCGGGAAAGCCGGATCTATGCTTTGTGCTGCGCCGTCCGTGACCGTTTGTCCTGGCTCTGCGGTTCGGGCGCGGCTGTCGGGCTGTTCCGGTTCCTTGGTCTGCGCGGACTGCTGCTGCTGTGCCTTGCGATGTATCTGCCGGTCGACTATGTGCTGCGTTCTGTACTGCAAATCGGTTTCCTGGCCTCGGTATGGGATGAAGGCTTTCTTCTGCTGTGCATATGCTACCTGATCTGGCACACCGCAATGGGGCGCGCACCGCTGGGACCGCGGGTGACCCCGGTGGAAGGGTGGCTGTGGCTGTTTATCGGGGTCGGATTCTTCCTGATGTGTGCGGTTTCCCCCGTCCCCTCCATCGCAGTAGACGGCCTGCGGGCCGAAGTGCAGTATCTGCTGTGGTTCTTTGTCGTCATCCGGCTGATTGAAGACGACCGGGATTTTGGCATCTTCTACGGCGGCCTGCTCCTGTTGGGGGCCTGTATCGCGCTTCACGGAATCTATCAGTATATCGCAGCTGTTCCCATCCCCTCCTCATGGATTTCAGACACCGAACAGGGGGTGCGTACGCGCGTCTTTTCCATTACAGGCAGCCCCAACATTTGCGGGGCTTTGTTGGTGCTGACTGCACCGTTGGCTGCCGGGCTCGCCTACTTCTGCAAGCGTGTCTGGGTCAAGGCCCTGTGCCTGTGCCTGACCGGCATAATGTGTCTGTCTATTCTGTTTACCTTTTCCAAAGGGGCTTGGCTGGGGCTGGTGGCAGCGATTTTGGTTTTCGCCTGCTTTCTGGACCGCCGGCTGATTGCGCTGATGGGCGCAGGGGCGGCAGGCGCGGTCATTGCAATCCCGTCAATTGCCAACCGCATCACCTACCTGTTTACAGCGGATTATGTAGAAGCCAGCCAGCGGGCCGGACGCATGGTACGTTGGGAAACCGGCCTGCGCCTGCTGGAGGAAAGCAACCGGTGGCTGGGCTTTGGACTGGGCCGTTTTGGCGGCGCCGTCGCAATGCAGAACCAGATTATTGAGGAAAGCGAGACGTTTTCCTACTTCTATATGGATAATTATTATCTGAAAACCCTGGTCGAAATGGGGTATATCGGGCTGTTCTTCTACCTGCTGCTGCTCTTTGGGCTAATCCTTTGGTGCCTCCGTGCAATCGGGCGGACCAAGCTAAGCCAAACCAACCGTTCACGCGTCCTGCCTGCCGCCCTGTTTTCAGGCATGGTGGGCGTGCTGGCACATTGCTATTTTGAGAATATTTTTGAGGTCCCGTATATGATGGCCTATTTCTGGTCGATGGCGGCGGCGATTCTCTATGTCGGCTACTTTCGGAAACGCAGGCCTATGAAAAAGGTCCCTTAGGACCGCCTGTATGCCTAGCGGTTACCGCCTATGCCAGAGCGGCGCCAACCTGCAGAACCGACAGCAAACCGCTGCCAGGCTACAAACCTACAGCAACGGATGACGGCCTATGGCCATCCACTTCCGGCATATGCCGGATCAAAAATTGGACAGGGGGCAGGCGAATGAATCACCTGCCCCCTGTCCAATGCTTTTGGGGTCTCATTCCGAATCGTCCTTGCCGAATCCGAACAGCTTCCGCAACAGACCGTTTAAATACCTGGGGCTTTTCCAAACAACGACTTTCATGGTTTCTCCTCCTAGCAGCACGATTTCAGCAGGACAATTCCCGCAAAAATTAGGGTAATGGCCAGCGCCCATTTTACCAGCAGATATGGCACAACGCCGCCAACCAGGATGCCTATGCCGAACATCAGCACGCCAAGGCCGATGGGGCAGCGGTGAAAGCACACGGCACATCACGCTCCTTTACTTCAGTATAAGCAGAGGAGACGGAGATGGTTACTGTTTTTTCGTTGTGCGGCGGCGCCCTGTCCCGGCTGCTGCAGAGAAACGCCTCACCGAAGCCGGGAATATGCGGCATGGCCGCCCCGAAGCAGCATAGAGGTTACTGCACGCGCCAATAAGCGACAGAATATGGAGGCAGCGCAGAACCGCCGCCGAAATCATGATAAGCACCGGTAATCAGATCCGTCGCGCAGCCTGCGTTCGCATTGAAATGCGCATGATACGTATCCCCCGAGGCATTGATCGCAATCAGGACGCGCTCACCGTCGCATTCACGCTCCCAGATCGCCTGATGGTTGGTCAATAGGACATGGCGGAAGCTGCCATGCGTCAGCGCACGGCTCTCCTTGTGCGCCTTTGCCAGCGCAGCAATCCAGTCGGTCAGGCTGTTCCACTGCGTGACCTCAAAACTAGGCCGCAGCGCATCGTCCGAGCCCTGCTGCTTCTGTCCCTCTGCCCCCCATTCGCTGCCATAGTAGATGCAGGGGATGCCGGGCATCCCAAACAGCATCCCGTAGAGTACCGGCAGCTGCGCCCGATTGGTCAGGATCGAGGCCGCCCGAGTCACATCGTGATTATCCACAAAGGAGAGCAGATGCTTGCCCTTGTACAGCGTCCACTGCTCCGGGCCAAACTGGCGCATTAATGAATGCGTAATCTCAAAAAGGTTCATGCTGTTCAGGCTGGAATATAACCCCTTATAGCATTCGTAATTGGTACAAGAATGCAGTTTTTCTGCATTGACAAACTGGTTGTAATCCCCGTGCAGCAGTTCTCCGATCAGGAAGAAATCCGGCTTAAGCGATTCGCAGAACTTACGCAGGTTGTAGAGAAAACCATGATCCAGGCAGTAAGCGACATCAAGCCGCAGGCCATCGATGTCAAACTCGTCCACCCAACCACGAATACAGTCAAAAATATGCTGCGCGACCGCAGGATTGCGCAAATTGAGCTTGACCAACTCGTAATGCCCCTCCCAGCCGTCGTACCAGAAACCATCGTTATACCCGGAATTGCCGTCAAAGTTGATCATGAACCAATCTTTATAAGGAGAGTCCCACTTCTTTTCCTGCACATCGCGAAACGCCCAAAACCCGCGCCCAACATGGTTGAATACACCGTCGAGCACAATGCGGATCCCGTTTTCGTGGAGCGTCCGGCAAACCGCCGCAAAATCTTCATTGGAGCCAAGCCGGCAGTCAACCTTTCGGTAATCACGTGTATCATAGCCATGCCGGTCCGACTCGAAAATCGGCTAAAGATAGACTGCATCACAGCCCAGCTTACGGATATGCCCAGCCCAGTCCCCCAGTATATGGATGCGATTGACAGTCACGCCGTCATTTTCCCGCGGCGCGCCACAAAAGCCGATCGGGTATATCTGATAAAATACACTGTTATATGCCCACATGATGAAATTCTCCTTTTATCCGGCGGGGGATGTCCCCTGGTGGTCAACCCTATCTGCCTCTATTATACTCTGGTTTATCAAAAACCACAAGAAAAGATTTACACATAAGCGGGAAACCTGACCAGCCATCGGCTCCCCTTAAAAAGGACGGCTTCTATCCCGGCCATCCGGTTCTAAGCTGCGCGGACGGACGGCATCCGCTCGCCGGAGCCTCTCAGAAAAAGCTTTGCCCAGCGGCCCAAAGTCCGCCCCGACATATAAAAAGGACGAACACCTGCAGCGGTGCTCGTCCTTTTGAAATTGGTGGACACGGTGGGGCTCGAACCCACGACCTCTCGCGTGTGAGGCGAACGCTCTGACCAGCTGAGCTACGCCTCCTTCAAACTATTTTGTATTATACCATAATTTTTTCATCCTGCCAAGAGGAAAATAAAAAAAATTTTTTGTAAAGCTTGCTTGACACCCATGTAAAGTATGCTATACTATTATTGTAAAGGAAACTAAACATTCACGACAAACGGAGGGACGCTGAATGAAAAATCACATCCAGGCGTTACGCGGCGACCGCCGGATTACGCAGCAGGAGTTGGCGGATGCGGTAGGTGTGACGCGTCAGACCATCATTTCTCTGGAGAATGGGCGTTACAATGCCTCGCTGTCGCTGGCATATAAACTGGCCCGCTATTTCGAACGGACAATTGAAGAACTGTTTATTTTTGAGGAGGAAGAGTCATGATCGAACGTTATGAAAAAATCATCCGTCGCCGCAAGGCTGTTGGGATCCTGTTTACGGCACTGGGGAGCATCACGCTATTGATACTGCTAGCGACCCGCGGCAATATCGTACCGCGCCATATGCAGTCCTTTTTTGTGTCGACCGGTATCGCCTGGTTCCTGAATGGCATTATAAACTTCCGCAAAAAAAATAAGCTGCTGCGCGACAGGAGCGCCCTGAAACAAGCAGCCGTCATCGAATTTGACGAACGAAATACCGAAGTGATGCGGCGTTCCTGCACGCTGACCCTCTACATCCTGTTGGTTGCGGTCTATGCTGCAGTGATCATCTCCGCATACATCAGTGCGCGTATTTGCTACACGCTGCTGGCTACCCTGTGCAGCGGTCTGGCAATTTGGTTTGTCTGTTATGCTGTTGTCTGGAAAACCATATAGGCCGATACAGATTGCTCGGTTTCGGCGCCAATGCAAAGACCTGCTCCGGGAAAATGGCGCGCCGCCTCTCTTCCCCCCTTTTCGGCTAACGCTGCAAATACGTTATTTTTAAAACCCTCCGCCAACGCGTGGAAATACCGTATATATAGTGACCTTCTAAATGAAGGCCACTATATTTTTCCAGTCCTCTATTTTTTCAAGTTTTCAAACAGGCCCTAACCCATACAAAAATAACGCTGGCTGTAGCGATTAGAAATTCTGAAAGAATCACGGGCTTTGTCGCCAAAATATCAAAGTGAAAAAACAAAAAATGTTCTGTAGCGCATACCGCAAAAAACACCAGATATATCGCAATTGAATACATGATGCATCCCGTAACTTGGCGCTGCCGCCGTTCCCTCAAGAGCATCTGCTGTTGCTGCTGTTCCAGCATTTCCGTTTTCACGGACAGATCCTCTATTTCCGATGCCTTTAACAAATAATCCGTCGTCACGTCAAACAGTGCGCTCAGTAATACAATCTTTTCCAATTCAGGCGTTGCCTGCCCGCTTTCCCACTTGGAAACAGATTGCCTTGAAACATCTAATTTTTCAGCCAACTGTTCTTGTGTCAGGTTCTTCGCCTTCCGCAGTGTCAAAAGTTTTTCTGAGAAATCCATAGGGGTTATGTCCTCCTTGTATTTTGATACGAAGATCTTACCAAAACGTCTGGTTGCTTTCTATACCGTTTACCGGACATCTGCGCAACCAGCGGTAGAAAGTAATGGAAAGATACCATCCGCACAGTCTACCGCCAGCAATGCATTTCTGAAAACAAGCTACGGGCCTGCGGGATTGACTTTGCCGGTGTTCCGCAGTATAATAATCCCATATGAAACCTTCTTTTTACCGCCGGGTAAAAAACAAGCGTCAGCCCCCAACCGTCAGGCCTTTGCAGGTTGGGGGACACTGACGCTCATTTTTTATAAAGGAGCGAAATCCATGCACTCAAAAACCTGTCTGCAAGAGTTTACCCGCTGCAGCGCGCTCAGTATCCTGGGCATGCTTGGCGTCTCCAGTTATATTCTGGCAGATACATTCTTCGTTTCCCGTGCGCTGGGCGCGCATGGGCTTGCAGCGCTCAATCTCGCAATTCCCGTTTTTTATGTTGTTTCCGGCGTTGGAATGATGCTGGGAATGGGCGGGGCAACCAAATTCTCTGTCTGCAGGGGGCAAGGGGATCCGGAACGCGGCAATGCCGTTTATCGAAACATCCTCTTTTTCGGCGCTGCAGCCGCACTGCTGATGATGGCGGCAGGCGCTTGCCTGCCGCGGCAGCTCGCCGCGCTGCTGGGTGCGAACGAAGAAACCCTGCTCTTTACCGGAATTTACCTGC
>CANPPM010000141.1 GCA_947575935.1 uncultured Butyricicoccus sp.
GAAGCAAGCTGTCACAACCACCGAAGGCTTTATCCGCGTCATTGCAGGCGCAGGATCGGGAAAAACGCGTGCGCTTTCCCACCGCTTCGCGTATTTGGTCAATGAACTGGGTATCCTACCCGGCAATATCTTATGTGTGACCTTTACCAACAAATCTGCAAATGAAATGCGCCAGCGCATCCACCAGCTGACCGGAGACCAAGACACGGGCTACATCCAGACTTTCCACGGTTTCTGTGCCACGGTACTTGAAGAAGATATCAATGCGGTACAGTACCCTAAAAGTTTTTTGGTTCTTGATAATTCAGATATTGACGCGATGCTGGAGATGATCTATGAAGACCGCGGCCTGACGCTGCGGAACATGACATTCAGCAAAGCGCGTGATATGATCGAAATTCGAAAACTCAACAATGAGCCGGAATACTACCTCGATCTGATTGAAATGTCGCCTGACACCCTGCAGCAAAAATACCAGACTGCAACCGATACATCCGATATCATATTCTATGGTTATCTCTGTCAGCAAAAAAAATGTTTTGGACTGGATTATAACGATCTGATTAAGTTCACACTCTATATTTTCCAGCGACGCCCAGAGATACGGCTGAAATGGCAGCAGCGACTGGAATACATTATGATCGACGAATTCCAAGATATCGATGGTCTGCAATATACGCTGATGGAAGTACTTTGCGGTTATCATAAAAATCTGTTTATCGTAGGTGATCCTGATCAAACGATCTACACCTGGCGTGGCGCCGATGTAAAATACTTACTGCATTTTGATCAAGCCTTTCCAGGTGTCAAAACCATTTACCTGCTGGAAAATTACCGCTCGACCCCGCAGGTACTTGCTGTGGCTGACTCACTTATTTCCCATAACCGTAGCCGCATTGCAAAACATCTGCTCCCTACCCTGCCAGATGGCGCACCGGTATACTGCTGCCTAGCAGAAAATACCGGGGCGGAAGCAAGATGGATGGCCGACCAAATTGGCAAACTGCACGCATCTGGAATTCCATACCGCGACATTGCCGTACTGTACCGTGCCCATTACATCACACGGCCGGTCGAAGACATCCTGTTGAACCAGCAAATACCTTATACGATCTACAGCGGCACACCGTTTTGGGGACGGCGGGAAATCAAGGATGCACTTTCTTATCTGCGCATGATCGTCTATCAAGACGACTTATCTTTCCTGCGAATCGTTAACGTGCCAAAGCGTAATATTGGCAAACGGCGGCTCCGGTTCCTGCAGGACTTTGCCGAGGCACACAGCTGCTCCCTTTATGAAGCACTCTCCCAATGCCTGGAAGAAGACTTATTGAAAGGAACACAGGCAGCGCAATTCAGCACCCTGGTCAAATCCTTTTCTGATCGTTGTATTGGACAGCCGATATCTGAAGTACTGTCCGCCCTACTGCATGAAAGCGGTTATGAACGTATGCTGCGCACTGAGGGCAGCCAGGAACGGCTGGACAACCTTGCTGAGCTCCGGCAGTCGGTATATGAGTACGAAACTACCTGTGGTGAGGAAGTCTCGCTAGAGCACTATTTAACGCATGCCGCATTGTTCACAAACTCTGATACCACTGGGAAAGAAGACAAAATTAAGTTAATGACCGTACATGCTGCCAAAGGCCTAGAATTCCCTTATGTATTCCTGTGCGGAATGAACGAAGGCTTTTTTCCTTCCCGCAAAATCCTTACCCTGCCCAGCATGGAAGAAGAGCGGCGGCTCGCTTATGTCGCCATGACGCGAGCAGAACATGGTCTCTTCCTCTCCGCGGCCGCGGGATATCATTTTGATGGGTCGACCCGTTTTCCATCACGTTTTCTACTGGAAATAGATCAAAGTACGGTTGTTTTTACGCCGGAACCTGATGCATCTCTAATAAAAGCGGCACACGATTATACAGAGCACAGCGCACGCATGCTGGAGGCTGCCAACACACCGCGTTTTTTGCCAGGTCAACGGGTACGTCATTTTATCTTTGGCCCGGGCACGATCGTATCAACAGAATCAGATGCTTATTTGGTACAGTTCGACGAACTGGATACCGCCAGACGCATTTCCTTTCGCGCAAAATTGGAAAAAAACTGAAAAGGATGTTCCGAATACACAAAATTGTTTTCGGAACATCCTTATTTTTTCAATCATTGATAAAACGGCCGCCGCAGATAAAATTATTGTGATAGCTACCGCTCCAAAGCGTATCATAGCTGACGTAATCACCTTTGTTGGGAGAATGAATAAACTGCCCCTCGCCAACATAGATACCCGCATGTCCAACGCCACTACCAGAACCCGAGTTCCGGAAGAAAACCAGATCCCCCGGGAGGAGCTCGTCCATTGTCAGCTCTGGAGCAGCTGCACGCTGATCAGAAGCAGTGCGCGGAATTTCCTGTACAACATTCTTGTATACAAAATATGTAAACCCAGAACAGTCAAACCCATCAGGGCTTGCACCGCCATATTGATAAGGCGTGCCCAAATAACTCGCGGCAAACGCAAGAACCTGTTGCCGGATTGGGCTAACATCGGTATTCACAATAGAGGGCAGAGATGACATCGGCACCTCTTCCCCAGTCACGGTCAGATAATCCGGATGCACAAAACCAGTCTGTCCATTATACTGTATCTTAAACCAGCCCTCTGAAATCCCCACGACCGCTACGCTTGTCCCACTCTGAAAACGGCTGATAACCTCAGAAGCAGTCGAAGGAGAAGTGCGAAAATTTACATCATCGGCCGAAATAGTGCCGCCGCCGACTGAAAAATCCTCTACGCCTGCATCCTCCGCAATGTAATCCATGCTGGCAAACCCAATAATTCCATCTATCGAAACCTGCGCCCATTCCCCGTCATCGGCAAGGATCGCCAATGTCGTCCCTTCTGGCACAGTTGTAATAACCGGGCCAAAAGGCTCGGTGCGAATATTCAGCTGAGAGGCTGTCGTCATACCGGTCTCAAGCGCAGAGGCACTCATCAGCGTACAGGCAGCCAACGCTGCACCAATTGCCGCACAACGGACCGCCCTGCAGCATTTCCGGATATCCATATGTAAAAGACTCCTTTCGCGTATCAAAGAGATATCTGCTTATTTCCCATTCAAGGCACGGCCAAGCCAAATAGAAGCAATGTCCATTGCCGCCCACAGACCGTCTTTCTCCGTTTTCTTCACGATCTTCTCACGACGGGAAACATTTGGTGAGGTTTGCTGTAGCTGCACCGCCACACGTGTCGCGACCTGAAGGTCCTTTACCTGTTTAGAATCGAGGATCTGCATCATAATAATATATTTATCACTCATGCTGCCATAGTAAATAATATTTTCTTTGCGCATGAGAGGATGCCCTTTATATTGAAGGGTCGTCTCTTGATCTGCCATAAAAAGCTCCTTTCCGGTCGCCGGGGGATTATGCTCCAGTTTACGCCTGCAGCGGCCCTGGTTACATTCCGGTTACAGCATACCACAATCTGAGCCGTTTGTCAAATATAAGTTTTACGGTTTTTTTGCGGAAGCTCTGGTTAAAATCACTAAAACCGTCGAAAATGTTTTGGTGATTTTGAAAAAAACGTAATGGTATTGCAGATCGGACAAATTTCCGTTATAATATTGGCAGAAAATTTTGCGGAAACGATGGTGCAAATTATGAAGTTTTGCTTTGATACTCTGGGCTGCAAGGTCAACCTATTCGAAACGCAGGCATTGGCCCAGCTGGCACTGGAACGCGGGCATACCCTAGTTACACAAGACGCTGATGCCGTAATCCTAAATACCTGCGCAGTCACCTCCATCAGCGAACGCAAAAACCTCCGCACCATTCACAGGCTTCGCCGGGAGAATCCCCACGCCGTGCTTGCAGTCTGCGGATGCTTTGCACAATGCAATCCGGAACGGCTAAAAGCTACCGGCGAGGTAGACTTGATCTGCGGCACTGCAGACCGGGCATCCGTGCTAGCTGCCTGTGAACAGGCGGTTCATACTGCAGGCTACTGCCACCAGTTAAAAGCAGCGCAAACAGACCAATTCGAACTGCTTCGTGCCGGCGTCCCCTCCGGCCGGACACGGGCGCTGCTGAAGATACAAGACGGCTGCGACAACTACTGTACCTACTGTATAATTCCATATGTCCGGGGGCACGTGCGTTCCATGCCTCCGGAAGCAGCCTGTGCAGAAGCGCGGCGGCTGGCAGACGCAGGTGTACATGAAATCATGATAACTGGCATTGAAATCTCCTCTTACGGTTCTGACCTTTCTAAATCTGTTAATTTAATCACACTGATGGAACAGCTGCTTACCAACTGCCCTGAGCTACGCTTCCGGCTGGGCTCGCTGGAGCCGCGCATTGTAGACCAGGATTTTTGCAGCCGCCTGAAAAATTTTTCAAACCTTGCGCCGCACTTTCATCTTTCCCTACAGAGCGGCTGTGACAGCGTGCTTCAGCGCATGCACCGGCGCTATGATACGGCGCTATATAAAGAAAAGATGGAACTACTCCGCTCAGCCTTTCCGCACTGTTCACTGACCACCGATCTGATCGTCGGCTTCCCCGGTGAAACCGAAACTGAGTTTTTACAGACGCTGAACTTTATTCAGGAATGCGGCTTTGCCGCCATCCATGTCTTCCCCTATTCCATACGGAAAGGAACCGCTGCAGCTCAAATGACAGACCAATTGTCCAATTCCGTCAAACAAGACCGCGCTTCACGTGCCAAAGCGGTTGCCGCTGCCTGCGGCGCAGCATACCGCAGGACCTTCCTCGGACGCACGCTGACAGTCCTGCTGGAACACCCGGCAGGCAACGGCCTTTGGAGCGGCCACACGGAATATGCGTTTCCAGTTTATCTTCCGTCCGAAGAACAAAACTTGAAAAACACCCTGTGTGCCGTTCGGCTAACTGCGCTGCACCACGACGGACTGCTCGGAGAACCGCTGGAAAGCCACTTTTGAAAAAGCCTGCAAAACCATGCACCAACCGAGAGCCGCTTCCATAGTATGATGTGAAATCAAACTTAGGAGGCAAACAATCATGTGTAACTGTAGTTCTGTAAACGGCTGGTCTGAAAACATCTGGTGGATCGTGATTGCAATCGTCCTGATCTGGGTCTGCTGCTGCAACGGCAACAATTCCGGTGTCGGCGGTATCACGGACGGCAACGGCTGCTGCTGCTGCTGCTGTGGCGGCAACAATTCCGGCGTTGGCGGCGTAACCACCAATCCCTCAACCTGCTGCAACTGCTGCAACTGCTGCTGCTGCTAATCCATCTCCATAATGGGGACGGCGCCCATATCCTGAAGGACATTTCTAAGCTATAAAACAGATTTTTTACAGTCCCCTGATGAAATGGGTGCAGCACCGAACGGTCGGCTCTCTACTAGCCGGCCGTTCGGCTTTTTCCATTTACGCATCCTTCATCCAAGGAGTGGTTTGATCTTCACGCTGCATGCAATACCAAAAACCATCCATTCCATCTTTTCTGCTAAAAGCCAGCTATAAAGTAACAAAAAATTTACATTTATCTCATTGACATGGAGTGCACTCCAGATGTTACCGTAATAAGAAGAGCAGTTCCGTAGCATTCCAGCATAACAGTGCAATTGTCAGCATGTGCTAATTCCTTTGCAGGCTTGAACTCGCTCCAGGAACTGCACCGGGCTGCCAGAAGTGCCATGAACAAAAAGGAGATTACAAACGATGAATTACCGTATACTAGGCCGTACCGGCATCCGAGTCAGCGAAATCGGTTTGGGCTGCGAGGGCCTTATCGACAAATCCTATGCAGAAGTCAAAGCATTTGTCGATCTGATGGAAGAATCAGGGAGCAATGTGATCGACCTCTATTCGCCTAATCCTGAGCTCCGCTCAAATCTGGGACGTGCCTTGCAAGGCAGGCGTGAACATTTTATCCTGCAGGCGCATCTATGTACGATTTGGAAGGATGGGCAGTATAAACGCACCCGTGACCTTGCTGAGGTCAAAGAAGGTTTTACGGACCAGCTGAAACGTCTGGGAACCAGCTTTGTTGAGATTGGTATGCTCCACTATGTGGATTCCCTTTCCGACTGGAATAGAATGCAAAGCGGAGACATCATGCGCTATGCCCTTTCCCTAAAGGCATCAAAAACGATAAAAAGCATTGGTCTTTCCAGCCACAATCCAGAGGTCGCGGCTGCAGCTGTAAATAGTGGTCTGATTGATGTATTAATGTTTAGTATCAACCCCTGTTACGACCTTCAGCCCGCAAGTGAAGATGTAGAAGCACTTTGGGCGGAAAAAAACTATGAAACGCCACTTATCAACATGGATCCACAGCGGCAAGCGCTCTACGAGGACTGTCAGCGGCTTGGGGTCGGCATTACAGTCATGAAAGCCTTTGGCGGCGGCGACTTGCTCCATGCGTACTCTCCCGCCGGGAAATCACTAACACAGTTTCAATGCCTGCATTATGCACTAACCCGCCCTGGCGTCGTTTCGGTAATGTCCGGTGCGCGAACGCTGGATGAGCTCCGCGACAGTATTGCATATGAAACCGCGCCGGAAAGTGAAAAGGATTACGCCGCCGCCCTTGCTTCCTTCCCCAAAATCAGCTGGAAGGGACACTGTATGTACTGCGGACACTGCGCACCCTGTCCAAAGGGCATAGATGTCGCTTCAGTTACCAAATTTTTAAACCTTTCACAAGCACAGGGTGGAATCCCTGAAACCGTTCGTGAGCATTACGCAGCACTGCCACACCATGCAGATGAATGCATCCGATGCGGTGCCTGTGAAAAACGCTGTCCGTTCGATGTTCCAATTATTGAAAACATGTCGCATGCCGCCGCACTATTTTCGGAAGAAAAACAAGGGGGAAATACGCAATGACGATCGCAGAAGTGAGTCGGAAGTTTGATATTTCACCAGATACTTTAAGATACTATGAACGAATCGGCCTGCTGCCGCCTGTCCCTCGAAATAAAAGTGGAATCCGTGACTACAACGAGGAATCGTGCAGCTGGATTGAACTGATGAAATGCATGCGTGCTGCTGGCGTACAAATCGAGACGCTCATCAAATATGTCGCCCTATTCCGGTGC
>CANPPM010000142.1 GCA_947575935.1 uncultured Butyricicoccus sp.
GCGCGCCCCTCTGCGCTCATCGGATGTACGTCGGTAAACGTACGGTCCTCCTGCGCCCGCTTTTCAATCAGCAAGTGATGCCTCCCCATCGCCGCGATCTGCGGCAAATGCGTGACACACAACGTTTGCTTTTTTTCCCCGATTTCACGAAGCTTGTGGGCGATCCTCTGGGCAGCGCGACCGCTGACACCCGTATCAATCTCATCAAAAATGAGGGTCCCAACCGGCTCTCCTGCTGTCAGAACATTTTTCATCGCCAACATCACGCGTGACAGCTCACCGCCTGACGCCACCTTGGAAAGCGGGCGCACCGGCTCACCCGGATTGACTGAAATCAGGAACTGTACCGTATCCATCCCCTTTGCAGCAAGTTTGGCCCCCGTCTCTACCTGAATCTGCAGCATGACACGTGCCATGTCCAGATCTTTCAACTCAGAAATGATCGCCTTTTCCAACTTCTTTGCACCGGTACGCCGCCCTTCCGTCAGTTTTGCAGCCAATGCCTTCGCCCGCTGGAGCTCCTGCCGGTATTCCTCCCGAAGTGTAATACGCCGCTCATCCGCGCACTCTAGCCCCTCCAATTCTTCGCGTGCCTTATCTGCATAAGCCAATATCTCTGCCACTGTTTCTCCATACCGCTTGCGCAGCCGAAAAATCTCATCCAAACGTTCCTCTACCATCGCGCGCTCTTCCGGGGAAAACTCTGCGTGATTCAGCTGAATCCCAATGCTTTCCCGCAGATCCTCTGCCAAATACTTCAGTTCCTCCGCCGTCTCCGCCAGCTTTGCAAGCGCCTGGGAAACCTCCGCCACACCAGATAACGCATTTGCAGCGCTCGCTGCAAGCACTGCCGCACCGTCGGTCTCATCACCGCCGTCCAACGCGCTATGCGCACGGCGCAGCGCGTCTATCAGCCGTCCAGCATTATCAAACTGCATTTTTCTTGCGAGCAGCTCCTCTTCCTCACCCTCGCGCAACGCTGCCGACTCGATTTCATCCAGCTGCCCGCGCAGAACATCAACCCGCTGCAGACGCTCCTGCTCCCCGCGATCAAGCTCGGTTATCTGCCGCCGAAGTGCCAACAGCTTCTGATAGCTGGGCCGATACTCGGCCAGCACCGGCCCCATACCGCAATACCCGTCCAAAAAATCAATATGGCTGTTCTCATCCATCAGCCGCTGTCCGTCATGCTGCCCGTGGACATTCAGGAGAAAGGGACTCAACCGCCGAAGCACTGCAGTTGCAACAGGCTTCATATTCACCCGGCAGACCGTTTTACCATCCGCCGAGATTTGCCGCTGAATACAGAGTTCATCCTCTTCCTCATTTTCCAGGCCGAGCGCCTCCAGCTCCCGCCGGAGCTCGCGTGACAACCCAGTAAAAACGGCGCTGACAAAGCCTTTCTTCGCACCGCCGCGAATCAGCTCCCGGCTAGTGCGCTGACCCATTACCGCACCAATCGAGTCAATGATGATAGATTTACCAGCGCCGGTCTCCCCGGTCAGCACGGTCAGCCCGTCTCCCAACTCGATATCAGCCTGCTCGATCACAGCAATATTTTCAATATGAAGCAGCTGCAGCACGGCGCTCCTCCTTTCCCTTTATAACTCCACCGGTCAGCTCAACATGGACCGCGCTTCGGCACAAAACTGATCAGCGCACTCCGTATCGCGCATCACAACAAAAACAGTGTCGTCCCCGCCCAGCGTGCCGACCACCTCCCGTACACGCATCGCGTCAATCGCCATCGCAGCCGCCTGACCTAATCCAGGCAGCGTCTTAATAACGACCATATTCTGCGCATAACTGATTTCTGTAACACATTCTTTAAAAATATTGCGCAGCCGCGTCGTAAAGCTGTTCTCAACCTCGCTGGCCGCAGCAGCATATTTATATTTTCCGCTGGTCGAAGACAAAATTTTTATCAATCGCAGATCCTTGATATCACGCGATACCGTCGCCTGTGTCGTAGAATATCCAAGGCGGCGTAAGTGCTCGGAAAGCTCTTCCTGCGTTTCAATCTCAGTCTGTTCGATAAGGTCTAATATTTTCGCCTGCCGTTGAAATTTCATCCCTTATCCCTCCCGATCAGCTTTTGCTGCAAAATATGATAGAAGCTTTGCCCTTTAACACGTAAGAGACGGGTCTGCAGTGGCGAACGCTCCACAACAACCTCGTCCCCCGGCGCCAGCGTAAAGTTCCGGTCCCCATCGCCAGAGATCACGATCTGCACTTCATGACTGCAGGATACGCGCATGGAAAGCCGGCGCTTCGCTGAAAACACAAATGAACTTGGCTGCATCCGATGCGCACAAACCGGTGTCATTACGATATTTTCGGTGGAAGGCTCAACGATTGGTCCCCCCGCAGACAGAGAATATGCAGTTGAGCCGGTCGGCGTTGCAAATACAACACCATCCCCGCCAAAAGAAGTCACCCGTGTACCGTCCGCCTCTACATCCACATAAATCACATGAAACTGCGGATTTCCGCGTGTTACGGCAACATCATTCAAGGCATCGCCGGAAAACACTTCCTGTCCTCGCCGCACAACCTGAAACCGCAGCATCATACGGTCATCAAAAACCGGGCTGCCGTCAAACAGACGCGCAAGCAGCGGGATTTCATCCCGCTCCAGCTCTGTCATAAACCCAACGTGCCCCAAGTTGATCCCAAGGATCGGTACCCGCGCGCGTGCCGCCAATCCGGACAACCGCAAAAGCGTACCGTCCCCGCCCAATGAAATGACGGCCTCTGCCCTTGGAATTGCGTTCTCCGGAGAACAATACTGCACCCCTGCCAGCATCGGATCAAAATAGGCATCGGACAACAGAGGCTGCACCCCCCGATCCTGCAGCAGTGCACATACCTCGGCCACCGCCGGACGGATGTCCAATTTTCGTTCATTCGGATGGATATAAACTGTTTTTTTCATGATCCAAGCGCTGTATGCGCCTCCTGCACCAGGGATGAAAGATCCGGTATCCGCTCTGCACCGCCTTTCGCAAGATCGCCCAAAAACTCAATGTTCCCTTCCGGTCCTTTGATCGGAGAAAAAGTTAAATTTTGAACAATAAACCCCGCATCATGTGCATTCTCAATAAAACTGGACAACACCTCTAAATGAATAGAAGGCTCTCTGACAACCCCCTTTTTGCCAACCTTTCCGCGCCCGGCTTCAAACTGAGGCTTAATCAGACAAGCTGCACGGCCGCTCTCTGAAAGCAACCCAAATACAACCGGAAGTACCAACCGCAATGAAATAAACGAAACATCAATTACACATAGAGACGGCGTTTCATCCAGCATTTCGGGCGTTACATAGCGAATATTGGTACGCTCCATACACTTAACACGTGGATCCTGTCGCAGGCTCCAAGCCAGCTGACCATATCCCACATCAATCGCATAAACCCTGCGCGCACCACGCTGCAGAAGGCAATCCGTGAAGCCGCCATGTGACGCGCCGACATCCATCACTGCCAGTCCGGTGGGATCGATTCCAAAAAAATCCAGCGCCTTTTCAATTTTATGTCCACCGCGTGAAGCAAACTCCCGTCCTATACTGCGGACTTCTAATGCAGCATCCTCTGCCACCGTTTCGCCCGGTTTATCCGCTTTTTGCCCGTTGACATAGACAAGGCCCGCCATAATACTGGTCTTGGCACGTTCCCTCGAAGGCGCCAACCCACGCTCAAAAAGCAAAACGTCCAGCCTTTTTTTATTCATTCCCTACCTCCTTCGGGCATTCCCCTGCGCCGCAGACGGCATCCGCAAGGGACTCCGCATCCAGTCCGCACAACCGCAGAAGCTCCGAAACGCTGCCATGCGGCAGGAAGCGGCTCCCCGTACTCCGCAGCAGAATACGCGCATGTATCCCGCGCCCTGCCAACGCCGAAGCAACCGCCTCACCCATTGCCCCCGATGGCGCAGCCTCCTCGCACACAAGAATCTGAGAAAAGGGAGAAAGCGCTGACAAAAGTCCCTCTGCAACAGGACCTGACAGACGATTCAACTTATAAACAGCAGCGGACACACCACGCTCTTCGCACAGTTCCGCTGCCCTGACCGCCTGGTTGATCTGCACCCCATAGCTCACGATTGCAGTCCCTGACCCTTCCCGCAGGCAGGCCCAATCTTCCGCTGCAGTATTTCCTTGAAAGCGCCCCTCACCGCCACGCGGATAGCGAATCGCAGTCGGCCCAGTCTCATGATAGATTGCCCGAGACAGCATCGCACGCAGCTCCGCAAAGCTTGCGGGAGCCAAAAGATTGAGATTGGGAATAGAACGCAGATATGCTACATCAAATACCCCATTATGTGTGGCGCCGTCCGCCCCGACTATCCCAGCCCGGTCAACTGCAAACACGCAGCCCAAATGCCGTTCATCCAATGCACAATCATGAATCAGCTGATCGTAGCCGCGCTGTAAAAACGTAGAATAAATAGCCGTTACCGGACGAAGACCCTGCGCAGCCATACCGGCCGCCATGGTAACCGCATGCTCTTCCGCAATGCCAACATCAAAAAAACGCTCCGGAAACCGCTCGGCAAAGCCCAACAGACCGGTCCCCGAACTCATCGCCGCAGTAATTGCACAAATCCGTGCATCATTTGCAGCCAATCGGATCAGCTCATCCCCAAAAACACCCGAAAAGTCCATCTCCCCCTTGGCAGCAAACTGCCCGGTCTGTGGATCAAACCTGCCGACACCATGATATCGCTCCGGTTGTTCCTCTGCAGGGCGATATCCCTTGCCCTTCCGAGTCATGACATGCAGAAGCACCGGTTTTTTCATCCCCTTCGCCGCCTGCAGCAACTCACAGACCGATTTTAAATCGTGACCATCCACCGGCCCCAAGTAGGCAAACCCCATTTGTTCAAACAGCGTGGTTGGCAAAAGAATCTGCTTCAGCCTGCTTTTGCTCCGGGAGGTGATGCCAATCAGGCGGTTTCCGAAAGGCAGCTTTCCCAAAAAGCGTTTGGTGCGAGATTTCGCGCGTAAATAGCGCGGACTGACGCGCAGGCGCGCCAAATGACGGCTCATAGCACCCACATTCGGCGTAATGGACATCGTATTATCATTCAAAATCACAATCAGCGGTTCGCCGCTGTCGCCTGCATTATTCAGTGCCTCATAGGCCATCCCGCCTGTCAGCGCCCCATCGCCAATCACGGCGACCACATGATATTTCTGATTCTTCAGTGTGCGCGCATGCGCCATTCCCAGCGCAGCTGACACCGAGGCCGAGGCATGCCCAGTGATGCAGGCATCGGTTGGACTCTCAGACGGTTTCAAAAAACCCGAAAGCCCACCCATCTGCCGCAAGGTATGAAACTGCGTCTTGCGCCCGGTCAAAATCTTGTGTACATAGCACTGATGACCAACATCGTAAACCAGCCGGTCCGAAGCGCTGTCAAACGTGCGTTCCAACGCGACCGCAAGCTCCACAATCCCCAAATTGGAAGCAAGATGCCCGCCGGTCTCCGATATATTGTCAAGAAGAAACGTGCGCAGTTCGGCGCACAGCTCATACAACAGCGAATAACTCATCGTACGCAGATCCGCCGGCCGCTCGATCCTGTCCAGGATTCCATAGCGCTTCATACCGCATCGACCCCCAAAGCGACATCTATTTTTTTGCACCCAGCTCAATGGGCAGAAGTGCAAGCACCCGTCCCGCCGTATGGACAATACGGACGCTGAACCGGATGCCCAATCCCTTTCCAACCGCCTTTCCACCGATTGTCAGTGCGGCAATCAGACCCGTTATCGTCATGGAAATCACCAATGTACCAAGCGGCGGCGTCTCCTGGGTAATCCGGCTAATGATTACCGCGCCTGTTGCGCCTGAAATAATGCCCGCAATATCGCCTACAACATCATTACAGATGCTCGATACCTTTTCTGCGTTGCGGGAAAGCCAAACCGCCTCCCGCGCGCCAGGTACCCGCCTCGACGCCATGGAATGAAACTCCTTTTCAGTCGCCGAGGTCGCAGCCATGCCAATGATATCAAACAGAATACCAATCGCAATAAACAGCAGCAAAATAATAAATGCCGCGATATTATTGACCTTTGCCAACGCCTCATTGGAAAGATACGACATAGAGACCGAAATCAGGAAGCTGAGCACTGTAATTGTCAGAACCCATTTCCAATTGATCAGCCGCACTTTCTGCGGCTGTTTTCGTTTGGGTTTTTCGCCATTTTCCACAACAAACACCTTTCTTTTCCAGCCTTATGTATAAGCAATACCGCACAATTCACGCCTGACAGCCCGTCCGGCCGCCGCGGTGCGGCGGCGATTCGCAAAGCCGGCACGCCAGAATAATGCGGTATTGCCTATAGAAAATCCCCTTATGGGGCAAAATTTCAATACAGAACCAGCCTTTATCAGGCGCCAGAGGGCGCAAAGCCCTCTGGCATAACCCGGCTCTGGCGGCAGGAAAGGTTAATCTTACGGCTTAGGTTCGGTTGGCTTTCCCCACGCCTTACCGTGCGTCGCCGCTGCCGGTGGTTTCCCATTAAAAGGCGTGCCGGGACGTTACCGCCGCCGGGACCGAATTGCCACTGAGTCCGTACTGCAATCCCCTTCCTGCCCCACGGGGAATCCCACCCCGCAGACAGCCTAGATGATTTCCATAACAGGCAACACATCTCTTAGCCTCTTTTGCAGGCCTGGTTTCAGGGGTCAATGCCCAGCGGCGCCTTGCGCACGGCGCGCCAGGTGGATACCCCATCCACCACACCCACTCAAGGCAGGCTACTCTGCACACAGCGTTTTGACGCGCACCAGGCCGGTTGGCCGACGGCCTTCCTTTCCAGGAAGGGGACGGGACTTCGGCCGGGCTGTCGCCGCACCGCAATACAGGTTCCATCCTGCGCCGTAACGCGTCCATCAATCCCTCTAAGGGGATGCTATAGGCGTGCCACAGCCACAGGTCTCCACGGCAATAGGGTCGGTATCCCATGCCATTGGGAAGCGCCCTAAAGCCTTAACCCCCAGCATCCACCCCAAACTGGGCGTAAGAAGCAAACACCAGGGACTTCATCGATATGCCCTTCAACGGATTTTTAGGCCCGTC
>CANPPM010000143.1 GCA_947575935.1 uncultured Butyricicoccus sp.
ACCCAAAAAGAATTTCCTTTTCGTCTTCTGCATACAGCGTTTCGAACGTACCCCACGGCGCGTTTGTATAATGGTCATAGTCCGTAAATTTGGTCGTATGGGTGAGCAGCCTGCCGTCATGCAGGAGCATGCTCGCCGTCACGGGTTTCTGAGACAAAAAATTGACCGGCGCTTCTATTTTTTGTCTCAGCCACGTACCAGCCGCCAGCGTTGTATACCCCTGCTGCAGGGTTATTTTTGCGCCAGTCGCCGTATCGAATATCCAGCGATCGAGCGTGTACCCTGTGGCTGCATATTCAGACTGCCCCCGTTGGTTGACCGGAGCAGCCAAATACCAGTTGTCCAGCAGATTGAGGGGCCTCGAGGCATTAAATCCATCCAGCGAATTACTTCCGATTCCAGCGACCAATTGGCCGTGATAGTATATTGACATGATATTACCCCCCTTCTCAAAGGTTGGCATCCAAAAATGCCAGCCCAGATTTTACGCCTAACCATGCATGATCTAATCCATGATTCGGCTTTGTCGCAATCAAAACTAGATTATTTCCAGTCCGATGCGCGCTGAACGTAAATCCTTCCTGCTCTGTCATTCCATGATAGATCCCCCAATTCCCGCCCACCGCAGGGTCAGCTCGCATATCGCCAGGAACCGAAAATAGGATTCTGTCACTGTCGATATAATCTGCCGAAAATTTTGTCCATGCATTAAATGTACGAAAATATGATTTGCATTTCCGCAGCTCTATTTCTGGATCGGAGGGTAAATCAGCAAGCATCCACACTCCATTTTCTATATGGGCAAGGGTTGCTACGCGTCCAAGCTCCAGTTTTACCGCTGCAATTGGGCTGGCATTGGCATCCGCTGCGATGATCCGAAACACAAAATTGAATGAAAATGTAGATTCAGATGTGGAAATATACGTAGCTGTTGCTCGGTATCCGTCTGCAACCACATGCTCTGTCCAATCGTCAATCGAAAACGTTTTGGTAAACGTCCCCAGCGTACCATTGGCCAGTAGGATGGAACCTGTAGCCGTGCGCCCCTGGAATCGTTCATCCAATAGGATTCTCTGATCGAATGCAATTGGCAGCCCAGCTGTAGCATTGGGGAACGAAATCCCCTGATTCGTAAGCGCCACGGCTGCGGACGCGCCCTCTGGCGGAATCATCAGCCACCGGTCGATTGTGTATTGGATCGCCCCTGTGTATTCCGTATTCCCCCGCTGGTTGACCGGAGCAGCCAAATACCAGTTGTCCAGCAGATTCTGATTTATTCCGCTTGCGGGCGCTACCGGTTCATCCTCAGGCACCAGATACGCAACATCTTTCATTTTTTCAGTATCCGGCAGCGCATCATATTCTGCGCGGGTCAACGCTTTCGACGGTAGGGCCACACCGATTCGGCCCACTTCCGTGAGTGTTATCGTTTCGTCGGGAGAGAGAGCATCCTGTTTGGAAGAGATCGCGTCTGCCGCAGAATCTGCGACCGATTGTGCGGTGTCTGCCGCCTGCTGTGCGTCTCCAACAGCACGTATCAGGCTGTTGTAATCGTGTGCAGTAAAATTCCTTCCAATGATTTCCCCTGCGTTCCATGCACGCGCGATTCCCTCTACGCCGCGCTGACAACCGGACAGCAGGCCATCAGCCTTCGCAGTATATAGGATGGTTTCGCCATCCTCGTCCGTTCCTATGGTAGCCAAATTGGGCGCGTTAGGGAATACGGACGCGTCCGAAACCCGAATCACCGTATCTGCTGCCCCAATGTTGGCGGCAAGCGCCGCCTGTGGAGAAAATGCGATACCTGGATATAGCTCAGCCAAAACAAACCGCCTCCGATTCTATCATCAAACCGCGCCGTGCTGATCCCACGCCCGTGCAGGGTGTCTCATAAACGATAGCCGTCGCCCCCTCATCTACGGGAATCTGTAACACGCTGCCGGCTGAATTGTCATACAAATGGATTTTAAATAAAGTTTTTGTGATTGGCATAGGGGCCTCCTCTATCAAACGGTGTTATTTCCTCGAGACTGTACAAATCCCTGAATGGACATACAAATACTAATATACGACAGATCATCAGGCGTTACCTCAATTGAAAGCCACACATCGCGCGGTATTTTTCCTCCACTGTCCAACAAATGCTTTGTGATATCCAGTTCAGTAGAAGTCCCGGAGACGGTCATTTTTTTTTGTCCACACACAGAAATGGAAAATGACTGCGGATAACCGAATTGATAAATTCCCGGCGTAATCTCATGCTTGTGCGCTGGAATGTCAACCGTATGCGCATGCGCCAATCGCCGAACAGAATGAAAATGGATTATTCTTTCTGTTACATGACTGTGCCATGGGGCAATATACCGGTGCTTATGGTTAAAAAAAAGCGGATGTTTGTGCCAATATGGGTCGATCTCTTCAAGCCAATGATGATCAGGGCCACCGGTTTGGGGCTCGGGCGCGTTCTGATAATAGGTATAGTATGGGTCGCTGTCATCTGTAGTCCGTATCGTCTGCGTTCTAATCCCACCCGATTCCCCAACCTCAACCGTTTCCGAATCCGTTGAGGACGATTTCACTGTTTTTTCGTTAACCGCTGTGCCCTGCGCGTATGACCGGAATTTGTTCAGCCGGATTTTAACCCGTATGCCATTTACCATCCGCATTTCAGACGGAATGATAAAATCCATCACGACGCCATGGTTAGGACTCCCGTTTGCCTGCAGGGATTGCCCATAAACCTGTGTCGCCCCCTGCGCGTACACTTGTTCAATACGCTGTTTGTCGGCCAGGTCAGCGATACGGGATGCGATATTTGTACTGTGGTTGGAGACGGTAACGATGCAATTCGAAACCTCCTCATGGTCACGCTGAATACCGGTAATATAGGTATCTGTATAGCCGCCGTCTGGGTGCAGGATGCGAATGCGGTCGCCAAGCCCAGCTGGTCTGTCCAACTCTGCAAAACCGATCTCGTAGGACACGGAAGGTTCCTGTAATTGATCCAATCGTGTTTTAGCAGCAGCCATCAGGCTTTCAGCATCCTCGTACCGGCGGTCTATCCAAATACGTTCTATCAGCCCATATCGGTCAATATATCGCTGTGGACTTTCTAGATAGGGTACGCCGCCGTTAATATCTGCGATTCCAAGCTGATTTACACCCTCGCCATATCCTAGAGGGTACAGTCGGGTACAAATGTCCTGTGGTTCGTTCTCCGCACTGTATGAAAGCATATTGCGCGCACGCCGCACATAATGTTTCGGGATGCCCTCCATATCCAACCTTTTCAGCGACAGCCGCCATGGGTACACGCTGGTATCCGTCCTCCATATGTAATTTTCTAGCGGCGCGGTGATCGAGAACAGAGCAGACAGCAGGTTTTCCTGCTCCCATCCATATTCAAATTGGTTGCGAAAATCGCATTCTGCAAGGACCCAATGGGACTGCCTTGATAGCAAATATTGGATGCAATCCGCTGTATATGTGCCGAGATCCCCCACCACATGATAACCAAACAGGACGGTATCGAGCAGCGTCGCCAAAACGTGTTCACACTGATAGGATACGATCCCAGTTTCATCCACATGTACTGTGGCTGGCATAATCCTGTACAGTTCGCCGCCATCTGCTCGCACGTACCAAAAAGGGTTGCAAAATTTCCTTTTTGGGTCGTCATATGGGAGAGAAAAATTGAGATACCAAATGCTATTAATCTGCTGGTCCTCCGTAATAGCATGCGCATTCTCAGCAATCGCGACACGCCGCCTGCTGAGGTCAAATATTTCTAACATCCGCGTCTCTCCTCAAACCGTTACGCCGCCTCGCGACTGCACAAACCCCTGAAAAATCAAATCAATGCTGATATAGGCCAGATCATCGGGCCGCACCTCAACGGACAACCACGATCCCCTCGGAATCCTGCGATCTTCCCCAAGCAGGAAATTGGTAATGTCAATTTCTGCGGTTTTTCCAGGGTAAAACCCACGTGGCTGGCCGTTAACATACAAATCAAAATTCTGCGCATTCCCAAACTCATAAATTCCAGGCACGATCTCATGCGCGTGTGGCGGAATAACCACATCATGCGCATGCCCTTCAATTTGAAACTCATGGTTGTGTGTCGGGATTTTTATTATATGCACGTGTTTCGGAGCCGTGATTTGGTGCCGGTGTCGCGTTCCGTCAATGAAATGGGTATGCATTCCGGAATAGGAGGCGGAAGCGGTTTCCATTTCCGGCAGCACAAACTCCGACGTTTCTGCGATCTCTTCCGCCGTCATTTCAGTTGTATAATACTGAAATTCGCGCGCATCGCTAGTAACCACGCGTCCGGGTTGTGCCGTTGACGTCACAGTTTGCGTTGCAACAGCCTCTGTGCTTTTTGAATAGGATCGAAAACGGTCCATGCGAATTTTCGCAATCACCCTGTTGATAATCCGCATTTCAGACGGTATAAAAAAATCAATGACCGCGCCGTTTTGTTTGTCGCAATTGGCCTGTAGCGCTTGGCTGTACAGCTGCGTTGCACCCTGCGCGTAGCTCTGTTCAATCCGCTGCCGGTCAGACAGCTCAGAAACAGTGGCCGCCATGCTCTTGTTTTTGTTTGCAACCGTGATGCTACCGCTGCCGATACCGGTAATATAGGTATCTGTATAGCCGCCGTCTGGGTGCAGGATGCGAATGCGGTCGCCAAGCCCAGCTGGTCTGTCCAACTCTGCAAAACCGATCTCGTAGGACACGGAAGGTTCCTGTAATTGATCCAATCGTGTTTTAGCAGCAGCCATCAGGCTTTCAGCATCCTCGTACCGGCGGTCTATCCAAATACGTTCTATCAGCCCATATCGGTCAATATATCGCTGTGGACTTTCTAGATAGGGTACGCCGCCGTTAATATCTGCGATTCCAAGCTGATTTACACCCTCGCCATATCCTAGAGGGTACAGTCGGGTACAAATGTCCTGTGGTTCGTTCTCCGCACTGTATGAAAGCATATTGCGCGCACGCCGCACATAATGTTTCGGGATGCCCTCCATATCCAACCTTTTCAGCGACAGCCGCCATGGGTACACGCTGGTATCCGTCCTCCATATGTAATTTTCTAGCGGCGCGGTGATCGAGAACAGAGCAGACAGCAGGTTTTCCTGCTCCCATCCATATTCAAATTGGTTGCGAAAATCGCATTCTGCAAGGACCCAATGGGACTGCCTTGATAGCAAATATTGGATGCAATCCGCTGTATATGTGCCGAGATCCCCCACCACATGATAACCAAACAGGACGGTATCGAGCAGCGTCGCCAAAACGTGTTCACACTGATAGGATACGATCCCAGTTTCATCCACATGTACTGTGGCTGGCATAATCCTGTACAGTTCGCCGCCATCTGCTCGCACGTACCAAAAAGGGTTGCAAAATTTCCTTTTTGGGTCGTCATATGGGAGAGAAAAATTGAGATACCAAATGCTATTAATCTGCTGGTCCTCCGTAATAGCATGCGCATTCTCAGCAATCGCGACACGCCGCCTGCTGAGGTCAAATATTTCTAACATTACAGATACCTCTCTGTATATACTAGGCTCCCCGCTAGCGTCCCGCCGCCCGCGCTTTCAATATCCAGCCGCAGCAACTCGCGGGAGATATGGACCCAATCGCCGGACTGCGCATAAAGAACGTTTTCGCCATCCAAAAACACCTGGTAAGTATCGCTGTCGATCCGGATTTCTGCGCCAGGCGGGATGAATAATTTCATCGAAACGGTTTCCGTTTCCTGCGTCATCGCATGCAGCAGCGTGTAAAGCGTTTCCGAAAAAAACGCCTCTGCCGTAAGATCAATAGACACGTTCGCATTGCTCCGAAGCATATCCGACATGGATGTTTCAGACGGAATCTCTTTTCCTGCGTAGGATGCTGCATGCAGCGCATCTGCAAAAATGGCTTCCGTGAAAATATATTTCACGCCAAAGGCTTTGACGGAAACGATTTCCGTAAACCGGGATTCTGCGCGAATCTCTGCGCGCAGTGTAACCCGTGAGGAAAGGACGCCATCCCCATCAAATGCAGACGGGACCGTAAGCGTACCGCGCGCAACGGCCTGCATATCGGTTCCAAACAATACAGCCGAAGAGATGCGGACTGCAGACCCTACAACAGCATTTAAATGGGACGCGAACGACTGGGAAAACGAAAGCGTATGCGCCCCGCTGCCCAATGAAAAACGGTGTAGGCTGAAACGATCCATCAGTTTATGCCCACTTTTATCGCGGAAGCGTCGAATGCCGGCATATACCCGCGCCGGATTTCCACACTGCTTGCAAGCTGTCTGATATACACCGGCTCTCCGCCCGATTTTGCAGAATGAATGGCTGACCAGCTCCAGGTCCCCCAAGCTGTCGACGGACGGTTGAAAGCCGCGGCAGAGGCGTTTTCTATCTGCAGCTGGCCACTCGCCTGCTCAGAGGGCGCGGAAAATGAAATCGGAACGCGTTCATAATTGTCCCCAGACAGCTCTGCTCCCGAACGTTCTGGGGATCCGTTCCAAAGGGAAAAGTGGGGCTGGATACCAGCAAGCGACTGACCGCGAAAAATATTCAGAAGACGCGTTTTGTATGCGGTTGACAAGTCTCCTGTAAAATAAAGCAGCACATCCCCAGCGAGAAATACAGGTGGCTGATTTGCGCCGATCACAATCGGTTCAGTCAACTCGCCGCGCGCCAGCATATTACCGCCAGTTTGGGAATCCAGAATCCCGATGTGGGTCACGGTCCCAGCCGCCGTCTGCGGTTTGGCGAACGTAATGTCAGACAGATTCTGAATTCCGATTCCGCTGTTGACTGCCGCAGGTTCGGAAAAAGAAATCTCTCTGCGAGTATAACTTTCGTATTGTATTTCTGTGCCGTTTCCTGCCTCCCCTGGGTCGTTGATATACAGCGCAAGCCAGCACTTGGACGGAGCGGAAAATGTTATGCCCCGCAGAACATTGAGAAATCCGTTTTCAAGATAATTGCATGCATACATGTTAAACACTCCTTTTCACCGCCGTGACCGTCAAATTCGCGACATCCGACTCGGATTCATTTCGCAGT
>CANPPM010000144.1 GCA_947575935.1 uncultured Butyricicoccus sp.
GCAAAACTTGATAGAAAGACGTATATTGGGGCTCTTGTGAGCAGGCCCTAGATCCTGTATCTGCTCCGTTCTCTGAAAATTCCTGGTTTTTTGAAGGATTTTGAAAAAAATACTTGCATTTTTTCTGCCGGGATGGTAGAATATGAAGTACTGATGAGTTTTAAACAAAAGGAGGTGTATTTTGAATGCCGAATATTAAATCTGCGAAAAAGCGCGTGAAAGTGATCAAAGTCAAGACCCTGCAGAATCAGATGGCCAAATCCGCGCTGAAAACGACCCTCAAGAAGTTTGACGCTGCTGTTGCCGGCGGCGATAAGGCTGCCGCACAGGCTGCATACAAGGCTGCTGTCAAGGCCGTTGACCAGGCTGCTGCAAAGCACCTGATGCACAAAAATAAGGCTGCCCACAAAAAGAGCGCGATGACCCTGAAACTCAATGCAGCAGTCTGATAAAGCGTCCCCCGAAACAGAGGAACCTGTCCGATCCCGGCAGGTTCTTTTTGATATTCCTTCAAATTGCGATCAAAAATACCATTCCGGGTTTTGCAGAAGAAACAGCATGCACAAAACGCGTTCACCGTCTATCCATCGTCCTTTCCGCAGCACAGCGGCCGTCTGCAACTTAACGGCATGCGGCGCCAGACCTTCCGCGTTTTTTAATCCCCGCTTAAATTCCAGTCTCGTAGATAAAAAGTAGATAAATCTCCTGTATACTCTCCATGAAAACACATGGAGGGTATTTTTTGCGCCCTCGTGCGGAAAGGAGTTTTTAGATGGAATTGAAAACGACCGGGCTGACAAAAAAATTCGGCTCAAAAATCGCTGTGAATCATTTGAATATCACCCTATCAAACGGCGTTTACGGCTTGTTAGGTGCAAATGGGGCGGGAAAGACGACATTGATTCGGTTGCTGTGCAGCCTCCAGGCGCCTACATCCGGAAAAATTGTACTCAACGGTAAAGATATTATAGCGCTGGACGAAACATACCGCCATCTTTTAGGGTATCTGCCGCAGCATTTCCGCTGCTATCCCGACTTTACAGCATTTGATTTTTTACTGTACGTATCTGCCTTAAAGGGATTAAGCGAAAAAAACGCAAAGAAAAGGGCATCCGCGCTGCTTGAAGCCGTTGGTTTATCTGCAGAAAGCCGGCACAAAATCAAGACCTTTTCAGGCGGCATGAAACAACGCTTAGGCGTTGCGCAGGCCATGCTTAACAATCCCCATATCTTGATTTTAGACGAACCAACAGCGGGTCTCGACCCCAAAGAGCGCATCCGTTTCCGGAATCTGATCAGCGCCTTTGCCCAAAACCGTATTGTGATTTTATCGACGCATATTGTTTCAGATGTAGAATGTATCGCCGAAGAAATTATGATGATGAAATCGGGCGCAATTGTCCGCCGGGGAAACCCACAGGAAATCCCTTCCGAGATTGACGGGCAGGTATGGGAATGCACCGTTCCGACAGCTCATGCAAAAAGATATGCGGCCGCGTTTCATACAAGTAATCTTCGAAACACGGACCGTGGGGAAACTGTATTACGAATCCTATCTGATCATCCGCCTATGGAAAATGCAGTGTGTGTACCACCAAACTTAGAAGATTTGTATTTATTCTATTTCAAAGGAGATCCTCAAAGTGAAAAAGCTCATTCAATTTGAATTGCGGAAACTATGCGCAGCGCGCCTGACGCAAGCCGCTTTCCTTACGTTGTTGCTTCTATCGGCCCTTTTGGGCTTTTCAACTTATCAAAATATGTATGCCTTTGACGGCAACAGCAGGGAGGGGACAGGACGTGCGGCGGTCGAAATCGATCAATCTATTGCAGAAAACTATGGGGGACTCCTGACGGATGAAAAGGTACGGCGAATGATGGAAGCGTTTCAGCCCACGCAGGATTTACATGGCATGCATGCAGCTTATCTTTATCAAAACGCCCTGCAATCGGCCTTATTTTGCAATTTCTCTGATTCAAACGGCAACTGGAATGGCCTTAGCGTTTCCGACGTATTTGGAACGGAAGAAATTCAGATTGGATATACATATGGATGGCTCAAAACAAGTCAAAACATGGTGAAACTATTGATCCTATCGTCATTCGCCGCCGCGATGATCACCGCGCCTATTTTTTCGGGGGAATACGAGGGGGTTGATCAGATTATTTTAACCAGCAGATACGGAAAAACAAAATGTTCAACGGCAAAAGTCATTGCAGGGAGTTTCACTGCGCTGTTTTTGACAACGGTCGTTTCGGCAGTCAACCTGATATACGCTTTTGTGCTGTACGGCAGCAGCGGGCTGGGCTGCAGCATCCTCTTTGCTCCTGCAGACTTTTCTGAAGCGTATATTCCATTCAATCTTACTTGCGGCACATTGCTGCAATATCAAATCCTTTTGGCATTTACCGGGACGCTTGGCATCACGGGCATTACCTTCGCGCTATCTGCCGTATGTAAAAACCCAATGCTATCATTGGCCGCTTCTGCGGCAGTTTACTTTTTCCCGGTTATGCTGCCCGTTCCAGAAACAAGTCCGCTATTTAAGTTCCTTACGCTCCTCCCCATTTATCATGCACAGTTTGTGTCCCTCATGTCGATCGGGCAATGCAGCGGCAGCGTGCTGTACGCACAATTGGCCGTACCCGCCGCATTGCTGTTAATGGGGGCCGGCATTTTTATTTCCCGCAGAGTATTTGCAAAACACCAAGTTTCATAAACAAACCGATCCAGATGCCGAAATGGAAAAACTGCCGCACGGCGGCAAAGAAAAAAACGCCGTACAGCAGAGGTGTCCACACACCCATCCTGAAACGGCGGCTAGGGCTTGTTTGGAAAATGTCAACACGCTCAAACAACAGTCCTTTTTCCGCCACATTTCCCCAATTTTTCTTGAAATACATCCAGTATTCCTGCGAAAAATTGTGTTTGTCTGGCGAAAAAATTCCTCGCCATTGTGCATATTTCCATTTTCAAACGGCGGCTAAAAAAGCCTCCCTCTGAAAACAAGCCATTTTCGCTGCGCATCACGGCAGAAACTCGCCTTTTCGGTTTCAGGAATGGGATACCGGCAGAGGAGATCATTCCGTTATACGCTCCTCTGCCGGCAAAAAAGACAACTTGATTTCCAGTGTGTTGTCTGTAATCCGGGCAGATACCTGCCCGCCCATCCGTTCCATCAGTTCCCGCACAATAGAAAGCCCCAGACCGGCCCCGCCCTTCGCCCGGGCGGGGCTGCTCTGATAGAATCGGTCAAATAAGCGCTCCGGGTCTGGCCTAGGACCGGAAAGCAGTACATTGGAAAAGCAGATCTCCCGTCCCCGGCCAGCGACCGCCAGCCCCCCGCCGCCGTGTCGCAGGGCATTGGCAATCAGGTTCCGGTACACCCGGCACAGCGCCTCTGGGTTGGCCAAAACCTTCATATCCTCCCGGTCAAAGCGCAGTTCCGGCGCCACCCCCGCCCCCTCCAACTGCGGGTAAAACTCTGCCAGCACATCCCACAGAAGCGGCAGCGCCGCCATTTCCCTGCATTCTATCGGAAGGGCGCCGCCCTGCAGACGGGTGTAAAGAAACAGCTCCTCTAAAAGTTCTTCCAGTTCCTGCAGCCGTTTTTTCACAATGTCTAGGTATTCCGTCTGGCGCGTTTCCTCCTCCTTCAGCAGCTCCAGGTAACCCATCGCCCCGGCCAAGGGGGTGCGAATGTCGTGAGAGATACAGGACATCGTATATTTCAGCTCCTGCTCCCGCCGCAGGGTCTCCAAACGAAGCCGCCTCCCCTCCTCTAACCGTGCATTTACTGCCTGACACAGCCTCCGTGGGACCGCACCTGGCATCCCCACCGTCAAACACAGATTGCTTTCCGCCGGGGTCTCCTCCAAGATCCTGGCCATCTCCCGCATTTGCACGCGGTAAGACCACAGGCGCAGCACCGCAATCCCCAAGGCGGCAAGGGACAAAATCAGGGCAGGCAGAATCAAAATTCCTCCTTAAATGTCCTGCTTCTCCATCGCCAGCAGGCTTCCAACTCCGTAAACGACCGCCCAAACGACAGTACAGGCCAGGATCATTCCTACCCGCGTTATCCCGTTTTGGGGCGTGTAAACACTTTTCACCACAGAAGCAAGAACATATTGCTCCAGAGGAGGCCAGTGCAGCAATTTATGCAACGTTCCCAACAAAACAGCGGTCAGCCCGCCTCCGGCCACCAAAGATAGAATAATTCCCAGCGTGGAACTTCGCGTCAAAAGGACCAGCGCCAGGGCCATCAAGGCAAACGCCCAATGGGGCAGCCACATCCAAAGCATGTATTGCAGAATATCCGGAAGGGTATTGGGCAAAGGGCGCATCCCAAACAGGCGGGGGGCCAGCAGAATCAGCACAGCGCCCAAGAGGGTGACAATGCCGCTGTAGACCCCTGCAGCCAGCGCCTTCGACAGGACATAACGGATCCGGCGCGGCTGGGCACAGCATGTATTTTTGATAAAGCCGCTGGAAAAGTCACCGCTGACAAAGAGGGTAACCCCAATCCCAATGACAATCAGCAAAAAACCGCCGCCCAAGGTCTCATGGGCCAGATCTAGCTGGGTCATATTGCGGATCTCTTCCGACATCCGTCGGTCAGCCTCTTCAATCTCCGCACCGTGCGCGCCCATGCCGTCCAGCGTCTCCGGGTCAGAGACAACCGCAGTCATCAGAGATATCATCAAAACCAGCGCCGCCGTAATCAACAGGATGACCTGAAAACCGCGGCTCCGGAACAGCCGCCGCAAATCCATACGCAGCATATTAAACATGGTCATTTCCTCCCATCCGCTCCAGAAAATAACTTTCCAGGTCCTGCCGGTGCAGCCCCATCTCCTCCACTGCAACGCCCGCCTGGGCGAGAATCTTCCCTACGGTCTTGGTATCCACGGCTTCATAAATCCGGATCTCACCCTCCGGCCGCATTTCCCAGCGGGTTAGATGGAGTTCTCGCTCCAGCAAAGCCGCTGCCTTCTGGGGCTGGTCCGAACGCAGGTGCAAATAGTCGGTACATTTCTGTTCCAGTTCCCCGGCGGTAACCTGCTCCACCATGCGGCCCTCCTGAATAATGCCGTACCGGGTTGCAATCTTGCTCAATTCGCCCAGAATATGGGAACTGATTAGCAGGGTCAGCCCCCGCTCCCGGTTCAGCCGCAGCAGCAGCTCCCGCATCTCCCGGATGCCCTCCGGATCCAGACCGTTAATCGGCTCATCCAACAGAAGAAGATCCGGCCCGCCCAGCAGGGCGAGGCCCACCCCCAGCCGCTGCTTCATGCCCATGGAATAGTGGCGCGCCGGCTTTTTCTCTTTTGGAGCCAACCCCACAGTCCTCAAAATTTCGTCCACCCGCCGATCCGGGCGATCCAGCCCCAGCAGCGTGGCGTACAGCAGCAGGTTCTCCCGGCCGCTCAGGTCCGGGTAGAGTCCCGGCTGCTCAATGAGCGCCCCCACCCGGCGGTGTGCCACCGAGTCCCGGACGGGTTTGCCAAAAATCAGCGCTCCCCCCTGCGTAGGCCGGGCCAGCCCACACAGAAGTTTCAGGGTCGTGGACTTGCCTGCGCCGTTTCGGCCGATGAAGCCGTAGATGTCCCCCTGCTCCACCCGCAGTTCCAAATTCTCCACCGCCCATTTGTCCTTATAGCGTTTTGACAGCCCCATTGTCTGTATGACCGACATATCAAAGCCTCCTTTTTTGTTTGCAAGCTCAGTCTAACAGACAAATGCCCAAACATCGCAAAGCAAAGGTAAAAAAAGTATAAAGCTTATCCTGCCGCTTCACTGAAGCCCAGTTTCCCGCTCGGGTCTCCTTCCAGCTCCGGCAAGACCCAATCCACCCGGACAGCCCGGTTAAACTCACGCTTCTGCCAGTTTGAACCCAATGCCCCACACGGTCTGAATGTATCCCTCTGTGCCGCTGGGCCGCAGTTTGGCCCGGATATTGCTGATATGGACGGTGATCGTTTTATCCTCCACAGCATATTCCTCCCGCCAGACGGACTCATAGATCTGCCGCTTGGTAAACACCCGCTTGGGGCGGCTTGCCAACAGTTCAACAATCCTGAATTCATGGGCAGTAAGACTGACCGGATGTCCGGCGGCAATCAGCGTTCTTTCTTCCAGGTTCAGCACCCATTCCCGGTACTGCAGGAACGTTTCCGCAGGGGCTGCGCTGGCATGGCGCAGCTGCACCAATATCCTGGCCCACAGCTCCTCCAGCTGATAAGGTTTCGTCAAGTAGTCGTCCGCACCCGAACCCAACAGCTCCACCTTATCCGACAGCTCAGCCTTGGCCGACAGTACGATTACCGGCGTTTGGCTGGATTGGCGTATTTCCGCAATCAGCGCACTGCCAGACAGTCCCGGCAGCATCAAATCGACCAGCAGCAAGTCAATGCCGCCCGCCTGCCAAAGCAGCCGGCCCTCTGTACCGGAAAACGCCTGGCTGCACAGGCAGCCTTGCCGCCGCAGATATTCAGCGGTGGAATTGTTAATGTCGGTATCATCTTCAACAATTAAAATATGGGGCATAGAAGGTCCTCCTTGGTCAATTTCTTCGAGAAGCAGCCTGGCAAATTTCTCTCAGACAGCAGTTTACAAGCCATCTTTTTCATATAGAATACTGCATCCATGGATTCCAAATTTTTAAAGCAAAACGATACGCTGCCGCTCCCCTCCGTTTGAGATCGTCCCACCCGCTGCCGCAACGCCTGATCCGCATCCTTGCATTTCATCTCTCCCTCACCCCTTGCCTATATTATAACACGCAAAAATTCGTACATCAAATTTTGAAGCCGATCCGAGAAAGGCATAAAAAAGCGGGCACATCTGCGCCCGCTTAAAGACAATAAACGCCAAGAAAAATTTGACGTTCTTTCAAGCACCCTCGAAAATAAGAAAAAGAGTCGTTTTCCTATGAAAGCGACTCTTTTCCTTGGTACGCCAGAAGGGACTCGAACCCCCGACCTTTTGGTTCGTAGTGCGTTGATTTTCACATCGGATAATGTATTTTGTGTTAATATAATCTGTTAA
>CANPPM010000145.1 GCA_947575935.1 uncultured Butyricicoccus sp.
TTTGTCCCAGCTGAGCGGGGGGAACGACGAAGCTTCAAGCCGCGTGATCACTGGCGAAACAGGCGCGACAGAGTTTACCATCGATGGGGCGAAAATGCTGGTAGCCTTTTCCCCCATCCGCGGTACACAATGGTCACTGGTCATCCAAATCCCAAAATCCGATTACGATCATTTTATCAATGGGGCAATGCTGGTAGCGGTGTTCGCAACAGCGGCTTTCCTGGCCGTCTCCATCCTGCTGGTGCTGCGGCTGTCCCAGTCCATCTCGCATCCGGTCAAACGCGTCACCGACCGAATGGTTGCCCTGTCCGGCGGAGATCTGCACACAGAGGTCATTCCCGTTCATACTGGAGACGAACTTGAGATGCTGACCACAACGCTGAGGGACACGGTGGAAAGCGTCAACCGGTACATATCCGATATTCAGCAGGTGCTGACGCAGGTTGCTGCCGGCAATCTTTGTATCGAACCTCAGGTAGCGTATAAAGGGGATTTTGCCCTAATCCGCAGCAGTCTGGGTACGATCCTGCAGTCAATGGACGAGACCCTCTCCGGCTTCCGCGCCGCAGCCGACCGGCTTGCGGGTATGGCAGAAGAGCTGAACGGCCAATCGGCACAGCTGTATCAAGCCTCCCAAGCGCAGACTCGGTCGGCAGGGGATCTGGTGCATGAAGTTTCCCATGTCAAGGAGCAGCTGGACAATGTCACCGAGAGCAGCGGACAGACCCGGTCCAAATCAGAGGAGATCACACAGTGCGTCCAGGAGGCCGGCGGCCGAATGTCCGCGCTGACCTCAGCGATGAATGAAATCAGCAACAATGCACAGGAAATCACGAAAATTGCCAAAGCAATTGAAGACATTTCATTCCAAACCAATATTTTAGCAATCAATGCCTCTGTGGAAGCCGCCCGTGCCGGGGAAGCCGGAAAGGGCTTTGCCGTGGTTGCAGACGAGGTGAAGCAGCTGGCATCCAAGAGCGCCGAGGCGGCCCAGACCGCTACGTCTGTCGTCGAAAACACCAGCAGCGTTATTCAGACCGGCGTTCGACTAACGGCCGATACGGCAGGCGCGTTCCAGGCGATTTCAACGGTCTCTGCGCAGATCGGCGAAATTTCGGATCGGCTAGTGAACGCAGTCCATGGCCAGCAAAGCGCCTTGTCCGTCATGGAGGAGCGGATTGCCGCCATTTCCGGCATCGCAGATCAAAACCTGCAGAATGCAGGCGGGACAGAACAGTCCAGCGGCCTGTTGGCCAAAGAGGCTGAAGCACTGCGCGCTCGGGTAAAAAAGTTTGCGTTAAAGGAGGACCGCAAGGGATGAAACGGATGATCGGAGGCATTCTGCTGCTTCTGCTGCTGGGAACGTTAACTGCCTGCAGCGGGCAGGCGACCCTTCAGGACGGCTACTACACCGCACAGGCAGCGCAGTTCAGCCACGGATGGAAGGAATATATCACCGTCCTAGTGAAGGATGGAAGCATCGTCTCTGTGGAATATAATGCAGAAAACGCGAGCGGATTTATTAAGAGCTGGGACAACGCCTATATGCAGAACATGCTCCATTCGAACGGCACGTATCCCAACGAATATACCCGTTATTATGCTGGGCAGCTTTTAGAGGGCCAGGGGGAAGCGCCGATCGACGCGTTGTCTGGGGCGTCTTCCTCTCACGGGTCTTTTCAGATGCTTGCCGCCGCTGTGCTTGAACAGGCCCGGCAGGGCGACTCCAGCATTCGGATTGTGGACACCGCTGACTAAATCTGTCGGAAACCCGCGTCGACCCCCTTGCAGTCCGTCAGGAGGGTCCTGCGGAAAACCGCCTGACGCTGCGCGCGCTGCAGGCGGATGATACGCTTTATCAAAACGGCAGCGGCCTCAAACGCGTTGTGGCCGGTGCTTTTTTGGGTTGGTATATGGCCGTAAAAGGGCTTTTTAACCGACTGCCGTACAAAAAAAAACGCCGCTCCCTGAAAATGTATTTTTTGTCGATTTCGGTCTGCAGGCATCAAAAACCTGTAAATATAGGATATCATAAAGTTATCTTATTATGAAAGGTGCGCCGCAGATTATGACATTCAATCCAGAAATTTTAATCCGCTCCATCCTTGGTCCGGCACGCGGGGATATCCGCCCGCTGGCCTATGCAGTTGATTTGACTGCAAACCGGCTTTTTATTCAGCACATGGTGATGGATGACCTTCAGCTGATCAAAGACATTTATTATGAGACTGCACGGATCATCCGCCAGGAACCCAAATCAACCACGCGCCGAGTAGAACGCCTCGCAAACCGCTGCCGGGATAAGATTGTTGCAGAAGACTGGGTACTCCAATATACCGGAAAGCCGGTCAGCGATATCGACAGCCCGCGTACAATGATCCTGTATCTGGCCGTATATGCCTATTTCGGCAGGCCGTATTACGATGTGCTGGCCGAACGGCCAGATTTGTTTACCGGCCAAGTTCCATCGCCTTCCCCACCGCAGAGCTGCCGGCGGCCGTGACCCGACGCAGCAGGCCGGTTTCCAAGGGAAGCCGATGCCTATAGGACATCCTTTCAGTTTTAACCTCCCCCGCTGCCGTACCGCAAGAAGAGGCAGCTGCGGTACGGGGGGCCGTGCTTCCGTCAGCCGAGGGGCAGATCCCTGAACTTGCGCGGAGAGATACCAATCCGTTCGGTAAAGGCGCCGGTAAAACTGGATTCACTCCCATAACCAACCTCTGCCGCGATCGTTTTGATGGGCAAGGTGGTTGTTTTTAGTAAGTGCTTCGCCCGGTTCATCCGGACTTGTATGATATATTCATGGGGGGAATGCTGCAGCTCTGCGCGAAACAGCCGGACAAGATGCGGCGGACTGATATGGACTTCTGCAGCGATGCGCTTTAAGCTCAGATTTTCGCTTAAATGATCCTGAATGAATTTTACAGCCTGCTGTGCCGGATGTACGGCTTCGGAAGAATTCAAACGGCTTTCCGGCATCAAATCGCATAGGACGCTGTGCAGCAGTTTGGACTGCTCCGCATCATGAATGCACTGCCCCGTAGAAAACTGCGAAACCAGGGAACGGATCGATTTTGCCGCTTTGGGATTGTTGGCGGTATGGTGTACGATTCCGCCCGCCAAACGCGTTAAATAGTCGCAGAGTTCAAAGCTGTTTACGCCCGACACATGCAGCCAATAAAACTCCACATAGTTCGGGGTGTCATAATACTGCGGAAAGGTACCGTCAAGCAGTACCAGATCGTTTGCGTGAGCACAATCGGATTTCCCGCGATATTGCAGATGCATTTCCCCCTTTTCAATCAGCATCAGCAGCAGGCAGTCCATATAATTCCGACGAATTCTATAGTTATACTCACAGAAATAGTGCCCGCAGCAGCCGACATAATAAAACAACCGTTCGGTCTGCGGCGAGACCGTATTAAAAAAAATTTCCGAACCAGGAAGCACGCCGGCTTCATTTTGACAGAGCACATCGAGCCCTCCCTTGATATAAATATTTATTATATCATGTTCTTCTAGAATACACAATCAGAAAACAGAAAAATAACTTTAGAAAACCGATCTGATTTTTTGGCGGTAGAAAAACAAATTTTTGAATTCTGCACAAAGCGAAAAAACGGCATGCGCCGATTTCTAAACTCTTTCCGGTAAAGAAATCCGAAAATAGCATATCGCACAAAACCAGTGTGCAATATGCGAAACGATTTGCACAAACAGCGCAATAAATCCTGTACAAAGCCTAGCTTTTAAGCGCTGCGCGGCGCTTGCGCCGATCGTTTTTCTGTGATAAACTACGGCTATGAAATTCCGGAACCCCTGTGACGTCACACAAAGTCTTTCCGTGATTTTGAGAAAATTTGAGAAGAAGAAGCAGGAGGAACACAACAGATGTTTACAATCCTAACCTTTGTGGGCTTCACTTTGCTGGTGGCGTTCATATCCTGGTACCGGACACGCAACGACAATCTGGATACGCAGGAGGGATATTTCCTCGCGGGGCGCGGACTGTCCGGGCTGGTTATTGCAGGCTCGCTGGAACTGACAAACCTGTCAACCGAACAGCTTGTCGGCCAGTCGGGACAGAGCTACGCAACAAATATGGGGGCTATGAATTGGTCTGTCAGCGCAAGTTTTGCGCTGCTTTGCCTGGCGATGATTTTTCTGCCGCGCTATCTGAAGTCCGGCATTACAACAATTCCCGAATTTTTAGAGCAGCGGTATGACACGACGGTGAAGCGCATTATCTCATTTCTGTTCTTGTTGGGATATCTGCTGACCTATCTGCCAACGGTACTGTATTCGGGCGCGCTGGCGTTCAATCGTATTTTTAACCTGGATACGCTGTTGGGGCTGAGCCAATTCACGACGATCGCGCTATTGTGCTTCGGCATCGGGTTGACCGGCGCGATTTATGCGATTTTTGGCGGCCTGAAGGCAGTTGCAGTATCCGATACCATCAATGGGATCGGCCTGCTGGTCGGCGGGTTCCTGGTGCCGGTCCTTGCTGTCTGCATGCTGGGCGAAGGAAACTTCTTTGCAGGACTGGGTGATTTCGTCGCCAATGTCCCGGCAGAAAAGTTTAACTCCATCAATCCGGCAAACGCGCTTCCGCCAATGGTACCCTGGCCGGTACTTTTCCTGGGCATGACGTTTAATAACCTATTCTATTGGTGCACAAATCAATCGATTATACAGCGCGCGCTCGCAGGAAAAAGCCTGGCAGACTCGCAAAAGGGCGCGATTTTTACCGGATTTCTCAAGCTGGTCGACCCGTTTTTCATCACGATCTGCGGTCTTCTGGCATACCGTTTCTTTGGCGACTCCCTGATGGATAATACGGACGCAGCCTATCCGATGCTGGTTGCCCGCGTCATTCCGGGCGTACTGCTGGGTTTCTTTGCAGCGGTGCTGTTTGGCGCGATCCTATCCTCGTTCAACTCCGCGCTAAACAGCTGCGTGACGCTGTACACACTGGATTTCCACCGTCCAATCTTCAATAAGACCTGCGATGATAAGCACCTAGTCAAGATCGGCCAGCGGTTTGGCTCCGCACTGGCTGTCGTCGCGATTGTTGTCGCACCATTCGTCATCAACGCCCCTTCCGGCCTGTACGATTTCCTGCAGGACTGCTTTGGGTTCTATTCCATGCCGATTTTGGCAACGGTGCTGTGCGGCTTTTACTCTAAGAGGATTCCGGCAGCCGCCCCTAAAATTACGTTGGCGGCCCACGTTGTACTTTATGCGCTCTCCCATTTACTGCCGTTTGCCGGCGTTAACGTCCATTACCTGTGGATCCTGTCCGTGCTGTTCATCGTTGATATGCTGATCATGCTGGCAGTGGGCAAATGGAAGCCGCGGGATACGGACTTTGTGTTGGAAGACGTCGGCGCAGTCGACCTTACACCGTGGAAATTTGCAAAACCAGCCTGCGTACTCTGCTTCGTCTGCATGCTGGGGGTTTACTTCCTGTTCTCGCCGCTTGGACTGGCTTCCATGCTGTGATCTGGTTTTATACAGCCGCCCTCCGGAAAGCGCGGCGGCTGCGGAACATAAGGATTGCCATTAGCAGACGGTAATCCTTCCCAAACACTCTATTACCTGTAATTTCAGAAAGGACTTGTGATCAAAATGAAAGTGGACGAATTTGTTGGCGTGAACCGGATCGATCAAGGCCAAGGGGGCAATCTGATGGTGCATGGCTGGCCCCTGGAACAGTGCGTCGTCTCCGGACGGGATCGGGAAATCCTGCGGGCGCTTGGCATGAAGCTGCGGACCCTTGCGGAACGCTCCTGCGAAAAGGAGAAGATTGCCCTTTGGACCGCACACAACGATCTAAAAACAGAGCAGCCCGTGATTTTTATTGACTGTGAAAACGGCTGGAACGAAATTTTTCCGTGGAAGGAAACCATCCAATGCGAGGGAGAAATGGCCCAGGATTGGGAAATGTGGCTTCGCAAAGAAATTTACTGGGCGGAAACCATGAAAGATGATAAAGTCGTCGAAGCGAAGCTGTATTTGCCCTATCAGGCGGTCGATACCGGCTGGGGAATTGAAGAAGAACGCGTCGGCGACCCAACCAAGGGCGAGGCGTATGTTTGGAAATCGCCTCTGGCAGACCTGGAAGAGGATGCGTTTGAAGAACTGGATTTGTCGGAGCTGATCAAAACACCGGAAATCCGGGTGGATTGGGACGCCTCCAACCGCGCGTTTGAAACGGCAAAGGAGGTATTTGAGGGCCTGCTTGAGGTCGAGTTCCGGCATAAATGGTGGTGGTCCCCCGACCTTTCCCTGTCCTATTCCAATCTGCGCGGCATGGAAAACATGATGTGCGACTTCTACGATTACCCGGACAAAGTACATGAAATGATGCGGCTGTTTACCGACGGCTATCTTGCTAAATTTGATTATCTGGAGCAAAATGGGCTGCTGCCGAACAACTGCGGGAGCATGTATATCGGATCGGGCGGTACCGGCTGGACGAGCGAACTGCATGCGACGCCGGGCCAGGTGAAACTGATGGAAATGTGGGGCTTCAACGAGGCGCAGGAAACCAGCGAGGTCTCGCCGGAGATGGTGAAAGAGTTTATCCTGCCATATCAGACGGAAATGGCCTCAAGATTTGGGCTGAACTATTACGGCTGCTGTGAGGGACTTGACCGCCGCTGGGAATATGTGAAGGCAGCGATCCCACGCCTGCGCCGCGTATCGGTATCCCAGTGGGCCGACAGCCGGAAAATGAGCGAGCTGCTTGGCGGCGATTACGTCTACTGCTATAAGGTCAGCCCGACTGACATCGCGGTACCAAACCCCGACGAGGAACACATCCGCCGCCGCCTGAATGAAGTTTTGTCCTACTGCAAACAGTGCGGCAATCGGGTCGAACTGCTGATGAAGGACAACCACACCCTAG
>CANPPM010000146.1 GCA_947575935.1 uncultured Butyricicoccus sp.
CACATACAAATGAATCCGTACATGGAAATTAGCGGAGGCCTGCAGAGGAAAAATGCGCAGCTGCCACTGTGCATACCCCTCCAAAAAGCCCTCGCATAGTGCCTCCCACGAAGAAAAGGTCTTTTGGATGACCTCCGCCGTCTCACATGAACGGCGGATCATCTCTTCCCGTTCACACCATCCCGCAATATAACTCATCCCCAGCAGCTGGATGGAACGGCACAACTGCCAGGCACGATCAGCCTGTGTCCGGCACTTTTGAAAGCCTGGGCCGGCGCTCATATACGCAACGGTTTCCAGCAGCTCGTCCTGGCTACTGATATCCCAGCTGTCAAGCAGCGTCCACCGCGTAAGCGCACGGCTTTTTTCATCCCTAGGCCGTCCGCCAAAATGAAGAGGGCCGTTTTCAATCTCATCATCCCAGCCCATCCGGCCGCCTATCTCGGTCATCTGTGCAAAGAACTGTCCCCAGATCGCGTAGGTCCCAACCAACCACCGCTCCAAGTCATTGCGCGGCAGCGAAGCCTCGCGCTCGGCCTGTTCCTCCTTCTCCCGTTTTTCCATACTGCGCGTCCCATAACCGATCATTACAAACAGTGCAATGACCAGACAAACGGTATAATAAGCGCCCTTAAACGCTGTTTCGGAAAGCGCTGTCAGTTGATTTCCCTCCATATCAACATAGAAATCAATCCGCGCCAACGGTGGGCTGAGCTGTCCCAGCGCAGTCTTGGCCTCTTCGCTCAGCTGCCATTGCCTCCATGTTCCGATCGGATAACGATAGGTATAATTGCCCTCGCTCTTCCAGTCCTGGATCTCACAATGGTTGTAGTCATAACGGGCTGCGACCCGTTCGCCGCTTTCCAGGGTCAGGATAAAATAATTTTCATCATCCAGCCAAATATTTTCCTGCTGGTAATCCTCTGTATGTATTTCCAAAATCGTGAACCGTTCCAACGCCTCCATATCGGCAATCGCATGTACCACCGGAGTATCGACCTGAGAGGGGCTGCCAATGCCGCCCGGCCCGAGGTCAAGCGCCCATACATAGATTTTCCACAAGACGCCGGACAACACCAGGAACAGAACGCCTGCAGTAATGCCGGCAATCTGAATCATGCGGCTGCCCTCGTTGTAATCCCTCCACAATCTTTTCAGCATATTCATTCCTCCCGATCTGATCCTGTTTTTGGAATCCACATCCGTGCAGGCCTGCTGCCGTCATGCCGCCTGGGCGGCAGCCACACATCCTGTATGCAGGAACGGGCTGCCCCAAACGGAGCAGCCCGAAATTCACTTAAAGAACCTTCTCTTCCTCACGGACGTCCTTCATTGAAAGATTGATTCGGCCCTTCTCATCGATCTCCATCACCTTAACCCAAACCATATCGCCGACGTTGACAGCATCCTCAACCTTTTCAATGCGGTGGTTCGCCATCTTGGAAATGTGCACCATCCCATCCTTTGACGAAGTCAGGTTGACAAAAGCGCCAAAATTCATCAGGCGGACAACCTTGCCATAATAGATTTCCCCAACCTCGGGGACCTTGACGATCGCCTCGATCATTTTCTTCGCAGCCTCGGCCTCAGAGGCATGGATCGCCGCAATGGTTATAACGCCGTCGTCGTTAATATCGACCTTAGCGCCTGACTCGGCAACAATGTTTTGGATGACGCTGCCGCCCTTGCCGATCACTTCCCGAATTTTATCCGGATCGATCTGCATGGTTGTCATCTTGGGCGCCCACTCGGAAACATCGGTGCGCGGGGCCGCAATGGCCTTGAGCATGATCTCATCCAAAATTCCCAGACGCGCGACACGGCATTTCCGGAATGCCTCCTTGATGATGTTGGGGGTTAGGCCGTCAACCTTGATATCGACCTGAATTGCGGTAATTCCCTTTTGGGTACCTGCCACCTTAAAATCCATATCCCCATAGAAGTCTTCGACCCCCTGGATATCGGTAAAGGTCGTTTCCTGCCCGCCGTCGGTGATCAGGCCGCAGGAAATACCGGCAACCGGCGCTTTAATCGGTACGCCCGCATCCATCAGGGCAAGCGTCGAGCCGCAGACAGAACCCTGCGAAGTCGATCCATTCGAGGAGATGACCTCGCTGACCAGCCGCAGCGCATATGGGAACTCCTCTACCGGCGGGATGACCGGCAGCAGCGCGCGCTCGGCAAGCGCGCCATGGCCGATTTCCCGGCGGCCCGGGCTGCGGCTTGGGCGGGTCTCGCCAACCGAGAAGGACGGGAAATTATAGTGATGAATATAGCGCTTTTCCTTCTCGTCGAAGATGGTGTCCAGCTCCTGCGCATCGCCCAGCGTCCCCAACGTGCACAGCGTCAGCACCTGGGTCTGTCCGCGGGTAAACATACCCGAGCCATGCACCCTAGGCAGAATGCCGACCTCTGCCGCCAGCGGACGGACCTCCTCCATGCCGCGGCCGTCGACACGCTTGCCGTTCGCCAGCCAGCGGCGAACAATCTTTTTCTCCAGCTTGTCCACAGCCTCCGGCAGGTTGGCCAGATGTTCTTCCTTATACGCCTCTTCCAATCCGGCTTCAAACTCATCGACAATGGCGCGTACACCCGCGTCGCGAACCGTCTTGTCATCGGTATCCATTGCCTGCTCAAAACGGTCGTTGCAGGCCGCCTCCAGACGGTCAAAAAGCGCATGGTCGATGTCGTGATGCTCATACTCGAACTTTGGCTTGCCAATTTCAGCCTTAATCCCGGCGATAAAGGAAACAATGCCCTTGATCGCCTCATGTCCCTGCATCAGCGCATCGAACATCTGATCCTCAGGCACTTCCTTCGCGCCTGCCTCGATCATTACGATCTTCTCTGCAGTTGCACACAGGGTAACGCTCATCTCACTTTTTTCCCGCTGTGCAGCGGTGGGATTGATCACAACTTCACCGTCAACAATGCCGACCTCACATCCGCCGACAACATAATCAAACGGAATGTCCGAAATCGAAACGGCGATAGACGCACCCAGTAAAGCAGCGACCTCCGGAGTATTATCTGAATCGTTTTCCAGTACGGTGCAGACGATTGACACATCGTTTCGCAGATCCTTGGGGAAGAGCGGACGCATGGGCCGGTCAATCTGGCGGGAAGCCAAAATCGCACGTTCCGAAGGACGGCCCTCACGGCGCATAAAGGAGCCCGGGATGCGGCCAACCGCATACAAACGTTCCTCAAAATCGACCGACAGCGGGAAAAAATCAATACCGTCCCGCGGCTTGGGAGATGCGGTCGCAGTGACCAGCACGGCGGTCTCACCGTAGCGCACCAGGCACGAGCCATTGGCAAGCTGGGCCATCTTGCCGGTTTCGACAACCAGCGGGCGTCCCGCATAAGTGGTCTCAAACACACGGTGATCTTTAAACTGGAAATGGTTGATGTTGCTCATAAACTGCCTCCTGAATGAAAATGGGTCGCAGTGTCCCGGCAGTCTTTAGCGTTTGAAGCACAGCCTCCGTCCACGGCGGAGCCTGTCCTTCAAAGGCTAAAAAACTGTTCCCGAAACACTCGTTGTAAAAAGCGTAATGCCCGCAGCGCGCTGACAGCGCCGCAGGTAAGGGGAAAAGGGGAGCCCAACGCCCCCCTTTTGCAAAACGATTACTTACGGATACCGAGCTTTTTAATCAGTTCTCTGTAACGGTTCACGTCTTTCTTCATCAGATAATTCAGCATCGAACGACGCTGGCCAACCATCTTCAGCAGGCCGCGGCGGGAGTGATTATCCTTGGGATGCTGCTTCAGATGCTCGGTGAGCTCGGCAATGCGTGCGGTCAGAATAGCAACCTGCACTTCTGGGGAACCGGTATCGGTCTCGTGGGTACGGTTTGCCTCAATGACAGCGGTCTTGGCTTCCTTACGAATCATGGGTCTTTCACCTCATAAAATTAATAGCCCCCGATGCTGCGTCCCCGGCTGGTGAAGCGGCGCGCTGGACGCGCCCTGTACCCGGCGAACGAGGCATGGGTTCCTTCTGAATAGGCCTCAGAAGCTTTATCATCATATCATACAAAAAACAGTTTGTAAAGCCCTTTTTTGAAATTTTAACGGTTTTGGAAAACCGTTTTTCCCGAAAAAAGTCCCGGCTCCGGCCATCAAGCCCGCTTTCAAAATTGACGGCATGCCGTGCCTGGGCAGATTCCTTTGCCGCGCAAGGCGTTTCAACGCAGGAATTCTGACGGACGGCAGAGAAAAGCAACGGCGCCGGATACCGGCTTTTGCCCGCCGCCCTACCGGGCCTCCCCCTGCAAAACCTGCCCCTGCGCCGCCGGAAATCGTGCAAAACCCACATATCTTGTGAGAAATTTGTAAAAGCTACGATTTGAATATCTGTTATTCGTGCACAATTTTACTTGTAAAATTGACGGCTTTGGTGTATATTATATAGTAAAGATATATGAGCAGTTCCTCAAGTGATAGGCCCTCTGTGTGCTCTGTCACTTTGCAAAGGAGGAGGACCTTTGATGACAAAGCATTTTGTTTATGCCGACAACGCGGCGACAACCCCGGTTTCCGCACGGGTATTTGAGGCAATGAAACCCTGGCTGACCGAATACTATGGCAACCCATCCTCACTGTACCGGATCGGGCAGCAGGCAAAAAACGCGGCCAACCATGCCCGCACCCAGGTCGGGCGCGCGCTGAATGCCGCCGAACCCATCAATGAAGCAAATGACCGCAAACCTGGCGAAATTATCTTTACCGGCAGCGGTTCACAGGCCGATAATCTTGCAATCCGCGGATTTGTAGAGGGGCCGTCCAATCACGGACGGAAACATATTATCACTTCTAAGATCGAGCATCATGCCGTTCTTTATACTTGCGAGGCGCTTGAAAAAGAAGGCTGGCGCGTCACTTATCTGGATGTGGACAAGCTCGGGCGGATCGATCTTGCGCAGCTGCGCGCAGAGATCTCAGCAGATACTGCGATTGTCTCGGTCATGGCGGCAAACAATGAAATTGGCACCATTCAGGATCTGCGCGCAATCTCCGAAATTGCACATGCAAACGGGGCTGTTTTCCATACCGACGCCGTGCAGGCGGTCGGGCACATGCCGATTGACGTACAGGCAATGGGGATCGACCTGCTGTCTCTGTCGGCACATAAATTTCGCGGCCCCAAGGGCATCGGCGCCCTGTATTGCCGTAAGGGAATTGTACTCAAACCTTCCGTATTCGGCGGCGGGCAGGAGCGCGGCTGGGCGTCTGGGACTGAAAACGTTGCAGGTATGGTCGGCCTGGGTACGGCGATCGAAGACGCAGTATCGTCGATGGATGAAAAGATGTCCTATGTCCGCCGCCTGACCGACCGGCTGACCGCAGGTATTTTGAAAATCCCCTATACCCACTTCACCGGCGACCCGGTCCACCGCCTGCCCGGGACGGCCTCCTTTGTTTTTGAAGCCATTGAAGGGGAAGGGCTCATCCTACGGCTGGACGCGTGCGGCATCTGCAGCTCGACCGGCTCGGCCTGCTCGACCGGCTCGCTCGACCCCTCCCATGTTCTGATGGCCATCGGCCTGCCCCATGAGATCGCGCACGGCTCGCTGCGCCTGACGCTCGGGGAGCAAAATACCGAGCAGGAGGTCGATTATATCATCGAATCGGTTACAAAGGTTGTCGACGGCCTTCGTGCCATGAGCCCGGTCTGGGCTAACGGAAAGCCTGATCTGTCCGCGGCTTCCAACCTGCGCCCCTAAAGGAACAGGCGGGGCCTGCATCCCCGCCGGAATTCAGCGGCTGTGCCTGCGACGGCCTGCATGTTTCTTGATTCTATCGATTGCAAAGGAGTTCTCAGCTATGGAATACAGCGAAAAAGTATTTGATCATTTTACCAATCCGCGTAATGTCGGGGAACTGGCAGACGCCAATGGTGTCGGCGAGGTCGGCAACGCCAAGTGCGGCGATATTATGAAAATATTCCTCAAAGTCAGCGATGACGGCATTATTGAAGATGTAAAATTTAAGACCTTTGGCTGCGGCGCCGCCATTGCAACCAGCTCTATGGCAACTGAAATGGTCAAAGGAAAAAGTTTAGAGGATGCGCTCAAGCTGACCAATCAGGCAGTCGCCGATGCGCTGGACGGATTGCCTCCGGTCAAAATGCACTGCTCGGTGCTGGCCGAAGAAGCGCTCCGCTCCGCAATCGCCGATTATTACCGCCGGATCGGCAAAGATCCCGAGGCAATCCTCGGCTGCAGCATGGACTGCGCCCACTGCCACGAAACGCATGAGCATTGATGACGTAGGGAGCACCCAATGGGTGTTCCCTGCCTCTGTCTGTATTTCTTCTGGGCGGCTTCCATCTTTTTGCACTGCTGTGCATAGAATTATTTAGAACGATCAACTCTGCGGCGCGTTTCAAGGTTCATCCGCCCCAGCGGCGCTCCCCTTGCCGCCATATCCTTTGAATTTTTTTCTATCTCATCAGAAACTGCGGCTTTTCAATCCATCCATTTTGCCAAGGCGGCCTTTGTCTGCATACTTCCACGTCAGGCGCCCCTTTGCAGCGTATCTCTTTTCGGCGGGGATCCGAAATCCGTCGCTGCCACAAAAGACCTTATCAAACCGCGCGGCCGCACAAACGTTTTTTCGACAATCTAAGGGCAGATGATATCTGCCCCTTTTGGCGTCTCCCAGAAAAAACGGCCAAATCAGCATTTTCCGGCCCGTTCCTCCCAATCTTACAGGAAAGGGGATTCGTGATCCCAATCATGTTTGAATTAACAAATAGTATTAATGAATTAAAAGAATACAAAGAGTTATTTCAGGCCCTTCAAGCCGGGCGGACGCCGGTTTTGGCCTGTGGGCTTTCTGCCGTGCACAAAGCACAGCTGGCGGCTGCCCTGCGGCTGGGCAGCCGCCGC
>CANPPM010000147.1 GCA_947575935.1 uncultured Butyricicoccus sp.
CCAAAGTCCGAGCCGTAATCGTCACCCTCGGTCTCGCTGCCGTCCCCCTCTTCGCTGTCCAGCGCGAACAGGTCGGTATCTCCGTCCTCAGCTTCATTGATGCCAAAGCCTGCAGCGGCAAACTCCTCGTCACTGCCCGCGGCACGCTGCTCGTCACGACGATTGAACTCGACTTCATCATCGTCGTCATCCTCCAGCTCAATGACCTCCATATTTTCATCAAGCACGGTGATGTCGAGGCAAAGCGCCTGCAGCTCTTTCACCAATACCTTAAACGACTCGGGGATGCCGGGCTTAGGCACATTATGCCCCTTCACAATCGCCTCATAGGTCTTCACCCGGCCGCTAATATCATCTGATTTCACAGTCAGGATCTCCTGCAGGGTATATGCCGCCCCGTAAGCCTCCAGCGCCCAAACCTCCATTTCGCCGAAACGCTGGCCGCCAAACTGTGCCTTACCGCCGAGCGGCTGTTGGGTTACCAGAGAATAGGGGCCGGTCGAGCGCGCGTGAATCTTATCGTCTACCAGATGGTGCAGTTTCAGATAATACATATAGCCGACCGTGACGCGGTTGTCAAACTTCTCGCCAGTACGCCCGTCATAGAGCACCGACTTGCCGTCCTCATTGACGCCCGCCTCGACCAACATCTCCTTAATATCATCCAATGTTGCCGAGTCAAAAACCGGGGTTTCAACCTTCCAGCCGCGCCGCTTGGCGGCAAAGCCCAAATGGACTTCCAGTACCTGTCCGATGTTCATACGCGAGGGCACGCCCAACGGATTCAGCACGATATCCAGCGGTGTGCCATCCTCCAGGAACGGCATATCCTCCTGCGGCAAGATGCGCGAAATAACGCCCTTGTTACCGTGGCGGCCCGCCATCTTGTCGCCGACTGAAATCTTGCGTTTCTGCGCAATATAACAGCGTACAACCATATTGACGCCAGGTGACAGCTCGTCGCCGTTCTCACGGGTGAATACCTTGACATCGACCACAATACCCGATTCACCGTGCGGCGCGCGCAGCGAAGTGTCGCGCACTTCGCGCGCCTTTTCCCCGAAAATGGCCCGCAGCAAACGCTCCTCAGCAGTCAGCTCCGTTTCGCCCTTGGGCGTGACCTTACCGACCAGAATGTCCCCGGCATGCACCTCGGCGCCGACGCGGATAATCCCCCGCTCGTCCAGGTCGCGCAGCGCATCCTCGCCGACGTTCGGGATATCACGGGTAATCTCCTCGGGTCCCAGCTTGGTGTCCCGGGACTCGGATTCATATTCTTCAATGTGGATAGAGGTGTATACATCATCGCGCACCAAACGCTCGTTGAGCAGGACTGCATCCTCGTAATTGTAGCCCTCCCATGTCATGAACCCAATCAGGGCATTCTTACCAAGCGCAATTTCCCCGTTCTCGGTCGAGGGACCGTCGGCCAACACATCGCCGGTACGCACATGCTCGCCCAAATCAACGATTGGGCGCATATTAATACAGGTAGACTGGTTCGAACGCAGGAACTTGGTCAGGTGATAGGTCTTTTCCTGTCCGTCCTCGTAGCGTACCATCACCTCGCGCGCCGTTACGCGGGTAACCACGCCGTTGCCCTCGGCCAGCGGAATCGTACCCGAGTCGACCGCCGCCTTATATTCCATACCGGTTGCAACCACCGGCGCCTCACATTTAAGCAGCGGCACCGCCTGACGCTGCATATTCGCACCCATCAGCGCACGGTTTGCATCGTCATGCTCCAGGAAGGGAATAAACGCGGTTGCAACCGAAACCATCATGCGGGGCGATACATCCATCAAGTCGACGTCATGCCGGTCCACCGACACAATTTCGTCGCGCATACGGCAGGTAATACGCTCATTTTTCAAGCAGCCGCTCTCATCCAGCGGCTCGTATGCCTGGCAGACAATATATTCGTCCTCGACGTCGGCAGTCATATACTGCACCTGATCGGTCACCCGGCCGGTCTCCTTATCAATAATGCGGTAAGGCGCCTCGATAAAACCAAACTCATTGACGCGGGCATAGGTTGCAAGGTAAGAGATCAAGCCGATATTCGGACCTTCCGGCGTCTCTATCGGGCACATACGCCCATAGTGGCTGTAATGCACGTCGCGGACTTCCATTGAGGCGCGGTCGCGGGATAGGCCGCCCGGGCCCAGCGCAGAGAGGCGGCGCTTGTGGGTCAGCTCGGCCAACGGGTTATTCTGATCCATAAACTGGGACAGCGGCGAAGAACCGAAAAACTCTTTAATCGCAGCGGTCACCGGCCGGATGTTAATCAGCGACTGCGGCGTAACAATGTCCAGATCCTGGATGGTCATACGTTCGCGAATCACACGCTCCATCCGGGAAAAGCCAATCCGGAACTGATTTTGCAGCAGCTCGCCGACACAGCGCATGCGGCGGTTTCCAAGATGGTCAATGTCATCGGTTGTGCCGATCCCATTGCCGATATTGAGCAAATAACAAATCGAAGCCAACATGTCGTCGGTGATAATCGTCTTGGGGACCAGCTCGCCCATGTGGGCCTTGATCTCATTCCGGAGCGCGTCGCCCTGCACGCCTGATTCCAGAATTTCCTTGAGGACCGAAAAGCGTACCCGTTCCTTCACGCCGAGCGCAGCGGCAGTAAAACCGGTATAGTCGGCGAAATCATCCAAATCAACCATACCGTTGCCGAACACTTTGACCGGCAGCCCTTCAGCGGACTCGACCGTTACGCCGCGCACGCCGCGGGCGGCAATATTGCGCGCCTGCTCCCGTGTCAGCACCGTGCCCTCCTCGGCAAGGATCTCGCCGGTCATGGGATCCGACACGCTCTCAAGCAACTTGTGGGAGGCGATGCGGCGGGCGATATTTAGCTTTTTATTATACTTATAACGGCCAACTGCCGAAATGTCATAGCGCCGGGAATCGAAGAACATCGCGTTCATCAGGCTGGTCGCCGATTCCACCGTCGGCGGCTCGCCGGGACGCATTTTCTTATAAATTTCAATCAGCGCCTCATCCACAGTCTTGGCCGGATCTTTATCCAGCGTCGCGACAATGCGCTCATCCTCCCCGAACATCTCCAGAATCTCGGCATCGGTGGCCACGCCGATGGCACGGATAAAGGAAGTAATCGGGATCTTGCGGTTCTTATCGATACGAACATAAAAGACATCGTTCATATCGGTCTCGTATTCAAGCCACGCGCCGCGGTAGGGAATGACCGTCGCGGATAAAATGGCCTTGTCGGTCTTATCATATTCGCGGCCATAATAAACGCCGGGGGATCGGACAATCTGGGATACAATGGCGCGCTCGGCGCCATTGATGATGAAGGTGCCCGAATCGGTCATACGCGGGAAATCCCCCATAAAGATCTCCTGCTCCTTGATCTCGCCGTTTTCCTTATTGCGCAGCCGCATGCGCACCTTAAGCGGGCAGGCATACGTAGCGTCGCGCGCCTTGCATTCCTCCACACTGTACTTGGGCTCGTCCTCCAGCACATAGTCAAGGAACGTCAGTTCCAGGTTGCCGGTGTAGTCGGAGATCGACTGCACGTCGTCAAAAACCTCTTTTAGCCCCTGTCTCAGGAACCAATCATAGGAGCTTTTCTGGATCTCGATCAGGTTGGGCATCTCGAGGATCTCTTCAATGCGTGCAAAGCTTTTGCGCGTGGTTTTTCCGTGCTGTACGTCTTTCACCATCATGTTGTACCGATCACTCCGTTTCTTTTATTGGTAAGGCGCGCACAGGAAACCCATACGCGCGGCGGCGTGGTGTTTTTTTCAAAACAGGTCTTGCGCTTTTCCCAAAACCGTGGTATCATAGAAACAGTGAAGGGAAATAAGTCGCCAATTTCGATAAGCGTCTTATTATACCATATTTTACAGGCAGAAGTCAAGAATAATTTGAATGAAAAAAGCGGATGCCCAGCATCCGCTTTTACTGCACCCTTTACAAATCCCGGCCTATCCCCGCAGAAAGCAGTCCCCCCCTATAACAGAAAGGAGTCCCCCAAAGTATGAAAATGCTCCCCATCGGTAAAACCGGGCTGGAGGCCCCTGCGCTCGCTATCGGCTGCATGCGGCTGAACAAGCTGGACAAGCCCGGCGCCGAACGCTTTCTCAAAACCGCGCTTGACCTCGGGCTGAATTTCTTTGACCACGCCGACATCTACGGCGACGGCACATGCGAATCCCTGTTCGCAGAGGCGCTTGGCTTAAGCCTGAGCAGCGATTTGCGTGAGCGCCTTATTCTGCAGTCCAAGTGCGGCATTGAAAAGCGCGACGGACACATCATCGGTTATAACCACTCCAAATCCTACATCCTGCGTTCGGTCGACGCCATCCTGAAACGTCTGAAAACCGACTACCTGGATCTGCTGATCCTGCACCGGCCCGATGCGCTGACCGATCCTGCCGAAGTCGCCGAGGCCTTTGATAATCTAAAAAACGCGGGAAAGGTCCATCATTTCGGTGTTTCCAACCAGAACGCATCCCAGATAGCGCTGCTGCAAAAGCACTGGAAAGAGCCCTTGGCAGTCAATCAGTTACAGCTTTCCGTCACCAACTGCACGCTGATCTCCTCCGGAATCAACGTAAACCTGGCCAACGACGCCGCGATCGACCGCGATGGCGGCACACTGGACTATTGCCGTCTGAATGATATCACGATTCAGGCGTGGTCTCCGCTGCAATACGGCTTTTTCGAGGGCTCGTTCATCGGCAGCGACCGCTTCCCGGCCCTCAATCATGCCCTTGAAGAAATCGGCGCTGCACACAGCCTGTCCCCAGCCGCAACAGCAATCGCCTGGCTGCTGCGGCACCCGGCGGGCATTCAGCCGATTGCCGGCACGATGAATACCGCACACCTGCGCTATCTGGCTGCAGCTGCAGAGGTCACCCTCTCACGGGAAGAGTGGTATGCGATCTATCTTGCCGCAGGCAACCAGCTGCCCTAACGCGCAGCTCCGGACCCTATAGGCATGCAGCCTGCGGCGGTAGGCAAAACAAACTGCGGCGCGGCGCCGTTCCAAGGCTCCGCGCCGCGTTTTCTCTGCCTTCCTTCCCCTATATCGGGGAACGCCGTCCCTTCCAAGATCGTATTCTTCAAGAAATCTCAACCAAGCGAGGTCTTTTCATGTCAGCCAATTCTCTTGCCGAGCTCTTGCTCGACGCCCCTATCATCGCAGCCGTCAAGAATGACGACGGGCTACGCCAGGCGCTCGATTCCCACAGCGCCGCCATTTTCCTGCTTTACGGCACAGTCTGCAGCGTCGGCTCGCTCGCCGAACAGGTTCGGGCGCGCGGCAAGCAGGCATTTGTACATATCGACTTGGTCGACGGCCTCGCCTGCCGTGATGTCGCCGTCGACTTTATCCGGCAGCACACCCCAGCCGACGGCATCATCAGCACCCGGCAAAACATCATCCGGCGCGGACGGGAATGCGGTCTGACCACGATCCAGCGCTTTTTCGTGCACGATTCCCTCGCGCTTGAAAACATCCTTCGTCAACCTAACGACGCCGACTTCATCGACATTCTGCCCGGCACAATCCCCAAGACCCTGCGCCGTCTGTCGCAATCCGTCCGCCGTCCCCTCATTGCCAGCGGTTTACTATCCGACAAAGAAGATATCCTGAATGCGCTCGGCGCAGGCGCCATTGCCGTTTCTGCCACCACCCCCGCGCTCTGGTTCCTCTAAGCCCCACAAACCCACCGCAGGCAAGGCCTCGCCCGCCCCTTCTCAAAGCGGCAGGCCCATTCGAAGCCGGCAACCGAGGCGTTCGGTCCTGCAGTCAATTCCCCGCAGGCGCGAACGCCCCGGCATGCCGCCGAATGGGCCTGCCGTTCCTTTTTAACAATCTCTTCCGGGATCAATTTTTTGCTCTCTTTTTGCGTTGCGCCTCGAAGATGTTCTGTGTAATCTTTTCCTGATCTTCTTCGGTCAGCTCTAAGAAACGGCACCCATATTCATAGCCCGCCCCATCTTTTTTTATAATACGCAGCACCTGACAAAACATGGCGGACGGCGGACGGTCCTCAAGCAGCCTGACCTTCAGCAGGAATTTATCCTCCATCTGATACTCATACTCTGAACCGACACAAGCGCCGCCAACGCTGATATTCAGCAGCTTGCAGGGCCGCTCTCCAGCCGCCTCCCCTTTGAATGCGGTTGCAGTCGCATCAAGGTTGGTCGTCAGGCGGAAAAAAGAACGGTCATTCCCCACCCGGGCTACCGTCAATTCTTCTACATGCCACACATTCTTCGGCCTTGGCGTAATGACGCCCTCTAAATAAACCGCCTTCCTCTCATGATCGTTGTACCCGCGGATCCTGACGTGGATAGGTCCGTCATCTTCCTCTATTTCGATTTCAGAATATTGGTGCAGCTCCGCCGTTTCCCCGCGCACCCCCAACAGCTTTGCAACAAAGAGCAAGCGGCCGTCAAACGTCGTTACCTCCGCGCGCATGCCGGAGTACGCCCCAGTCTTTGCCGTATCGTCTTCCTCTTTTTCGGCCGGCTGCATTCTGCGCTTCCGTCCAAATAAATCAAACAATCCCACACAAATCCTCCAGTCTCTGCCTAAATGCTCTGCCAGCGGCGGAGATCATTTCTCCTGCAGCTGCTTCATCCGCTCATCCGCCCAAACGACCCTATTCCTGCCCAGCCTTTTCGCATCATACAACATAGTATCCGCAACTTTCAGGAAAGAGGTATACGTACTTTCTATCGAAGGGACCACCGTGACGCCCCCAATACTGACCGTGACCCATTCGGAAACGGAAGGGTTATGGGGGATATGGAGCTGCTCCACCGCCTGCCGGATTTTTTTCACATGTGTGAACGCTTTCTCCGAGTCATCCCCCATCAGAAACGCGACAAAC
>CANPPM010000148.1 GCA_947575935.1 uncultured Butyricicoccus sp.
GCGAAACGATATGCGTCCAACCGCTTTTTCGCAGCTGATTGAGGCCCTTGGCAAGCTGCTGCTTGGCTATGGGTTGGCGCATGCCGCAAGCGCCAAGGGACTTCCGTTACCCCAATGTGCTGCAGCTGCAGTAGCTGGTGTAACGGTGGGGGAAGCTGCAAGTGCGGTTTACCTAATAATGCATCTGTGTGTACGGCGGGGCAGAGCAGAGGCGATTTTCAGTGATGTAGTACGTCCATGCGGGACACTGCTGAGGGAATTGCTGTCAATTGCAGTGCCGATTACGATTGGCAGCTCTGTGATGAGTTTAACCAATTTGCTTGACGTAGCGTTGGTGATGAACCGGCTTCAGGACGCAGGATATACGATTGCTCAAGCGAATGCACTATATGGGGCATATTCCAATCGGGCTATCACGATGTTTAATCTGCCGCAGACGGTTATCCTTGGCTTGTCTGTAAGCGTGCTGCCTGTGCTTTCTGGCGCATATGCGCGACAAAATTTTACACAGGCATCTCGGACGATTGGCGCAGCGGTACGGCTGACACTCCTGTTAGCATTGCCCGCAGGGGTGGGATATCTGGTATTGGGTGAGCCGATCGTTGACCTTTTGTTTGGGGCGGATTCGGTTTCGGCAGGGGCGTTGTTGCGTGTTTTGGGTTTTGCAGTACCGCTGTTGGCGATTGTTTCGTTGACCAATGCGATCCTGCAGGCGTTTGGAAAACCCTTTGAACCCGTCAAAAATATGTTGTTGGGCGGAACCGTTAAATTGCTGGGAAATCATTTTTTGATTGTAACACTGGGCATATATGGTGCTCCTGTTTCGACCGTCCTTTGCTATGGAGTAATTGCACTTGCTAATTTGTGGGCGGTTAGCCGTTGTGTGTCTGCATTACCGTCGGTCCAGGAGGCATTGTTCCCGCCTCTGATGGCTGCTGTGGGAATGGGAGCCTGTGCAGGGATTCTTTATCAGGGGTTTGCTCCGCTTCTGGGAAACGGTGTCGCTGTATTGACTGCGATCAGCAGTTCTGTCGTGATCTATGCCGGGTTGCTGCGTTTGTTAGGCGCAATGCGTCGGGAAGATGTTCTGCTGATGCCATGTGGCGAGCATCTTTGTTTGTTGTTTCGTCTGTAAAACCTGTATATGCAGATGAAGAGAATCGGAAATGGGAAAGACTATGTTTATTGCACAGAAAATAATTATATAGGCTGTGATTTTTTAAGAAAGTGATGAGAAGTTTAAGGTATCCATGCGTGGAATTAAGGCAGTGAGAAAAATGATAGAATTTGAACGAAAGGAACGGTATGGTTTTGAGGATCTGCTTCAGATTATGAAGATTCTTCGTGCGCCTGACGGGTGTATGTGGGATCGGGAGCAGGATCATCATACAATCCGCCGCAATTTTATTGAGGAAACTTATGAGGCTGTAGAGGCGATTGACAGTGAAGACAGCGAACTGCTTCGAGAAGAGCTCGGGGATGTTTTGCTGCAGGTTGTTTTTCATGCTGAAATAGAAAGTGAAAAGGGCGTATTTGATATCGGAGATGTGGCGGATGGCGTATGTAAAAAGCTCATTTATCGGCATCCGCATATCTTTGGAGATACGCAGGTATCATCGACGGGAGAAATCCTGGAAAACTGGGATCATTTGAAGCAGGCCGAAAAGCATCAGCAGACAGCCGCAGATACGCTTGACAGTGTAGCACGTAGCCTTCCAGCATTGATTCGTGCTGATAAGGTGCTGTCAAAAGCGGCCAAAGCTGGTTTTGATTGGGGGAGTGTTGACGGTGCGCTGGATAAAGTATATGAGGAGCTGCAGGAGCTGAAAGACGCTGTACGGGACCAAACGAACCCAGCAGAGGAACTGGGGGATTTATTGCTTGCTGCGGCTGGTGTTGCACGTTTTATCGGCTGTGATCCTGAGGAGTGCACAGTACGCAGCTGTGAAAAATTTATTTCTCGCTTTCGTCAGGTAGAGCTTCTTGCAGAGGGCAAACCGCTTGGTGAGATGACACTGAATGAGCTAACTGCACTTTGGCAAAAGGCCAAGCAGTAATGTGCCTGCCGGCCTGTGAAATATATTGATGACCTGTGGTGTGCACATAAAAAGTGGTTGTTAGGCTGGTTTAGAAATTTTTTGTGGGATCCTTGCTAAATCCACGGAAAGATGGTAAAGCTAAAGAGGCAAAAGAACCACTGTTTAGCGTATACACAGTTTTGGAATAAGCGCTAAGAATAGGACAAGCTGTGGCACAAAATCACAGGGTATTTGGAGGAACTGAACCATGAGGAAAGCCGATTTTATTGCATTGGTGGCAGAAAAGGCAGGCAGCAGCAAAAAAGATGCTGATATTGCTGTGGATGCAGTGCTTGCCGCGATTGAGGAGGTACTGACTGCAGGCGATAAGTTGTCGCTGCCCGGTTTTGGCACTTTTGAGGTTCGGGATCGTGCTGCCCGCAAGGGGCATGATATTCGTACCGGCGAGCCGACTGATATCGCAGCCTGCCGAGTACCAGTATTTCGCCCAAATGCGCAACTAAAGGAGAAGGTCAACAACAATGCGGTTGGATAAATATTTGAAAGTTTCACGCCTGATCAAACGACGTACAGTTGCAAATGACGCTTGTGATGCGGCACGGATTTCGGTGAATGGAAAACCGGCAAAGGCATCTTATCAGGTTAAGATTGGTGATTTGATTGAGATTGCCTTTGGCCAGCGTACGATGCGCGTTGAGGTACTGGATGTAGCAGATCATGTGTTGAAAAATGATGCTTCCGGGCTTTACCGGGAAGTATGAACGGGATAGCTGACGGCTAGGTCAATAGATTTTGCTGCGTTGAAATCTTGTTTTGTACTGTTTGAAATAATTTTGGATGTCTTGCGAGGAAAGTGAGCGGCTGTTTGGAGATATAGATGATTTTTCAACCTGCTTTGACCTTTGCCGGATGACAAAACCCTTTGACAGACGTTATTTTACTGAATATATAATAGGTTCTAAAAAGCTCCGCTTTCTCATAGATATGAGTCAGCGGAGACTTTTTACTGCAAAGGAGGACGTGCAAATGGCGATGGAAGGCAAGCTGCAGGGGGAACGGCAGCACTCTCTGATTTTAGAGGGACGAGGGAAGCTGAGTGTTTCCGGTGTTGTAGACGTGCAGAATTTTGACGAAACACTGGTCAGCATGGAGACTACACTCGGGCTTCTGTTAGTAAGAGGCTCCGGCCTGCATATTGAGCGGCTCAGCCTGGAGGGTGGTGAGCTGGAGTTAGAGGGCGAGATCGATTCAATGGAGTACGAGGACGGCAGCCAAAGCCGAGGAGGACTGTTTTCGCGTATTTTTGGATGAGGGATTGCGTATGTACATATCGATAGCGGATCAAACGGTCGTTTTTCTGCAAGCGATTCTGTTTGGCGCGGGAGTAGGGCTTTATTATGATCTGCTGCGGGCCATACGGCGAAAGGGGTCGATGTTTAGCTTATTGACTGTGTTGTTAGATGGCGTATTCTGGCTGGCATCGATTATAGCTTTTACATTATTTGTGTTGCTGGTTGCAGATGGCGAAGGGCGTTCCTATGTGCTGGCCGGACTTGCAGGGGGTCTGATCCTTTATTTTTTGACCCTTAGTCCGATTGTTTTGGCGATACTTGGAAAAGTGCTTTCGCTGTTATGGATTGTCTTCGCCTGGCTGCTGCGGATTACCTCAATACCAGTGCATGTGCTGCGTAGATTAGCAGGATCTAGAACAGTGCAAAAAATTATTCACAAATTCAGCACGAAAAACTTCAAAAAAACACTTCCCTTTTTCCGAGAATAGGTATAAAATAAAAAAGGTATACTGGTGGCCGAAAAGAGAGGCGGGAAAGGAAGCAAGGCTGCGAGGGTAGACAGGGCGACACGTGTTAAGGCGATATGACGCGGTAGCAACGCAGTCTAAACACTACTTGATTTTTGTTCGGATACACCGTTTAAAAATGTAGTGGATGATTTGCAACATGTGCATCAGCGGGAGGATTTTCTTTCGTTCTAAGAGAATTTGCGGAAAGGATTCTGAAAATTTCGGGGGAACTGATGTGGATTGGCGGAAAATCTGCTGGTTAAACATTTTTCAGATTTACTCTGGAAGGAGTAAGCAGAAGAATTGTACAAAGAAGGAATGAGGTGCTGCTTTTGAGAAGAAAACGCCGAACTTCCGTTGTGGTCAAGGCCGCGCTGTTTTGCTTTGCATTGTATGCTGTCATTACCATCGTCCAGCTGCAGTTGGATATTAACCGAAAGAACGGTGAGCTTGAGGACCTTGAGTCCGAAATTAAGGTGGTAAATGGTGAGAATGATGCACTGCGGGAGTCTCTCGAACTCGGAAATACGGATTCGTATATTGCTTCAATTGCACGTGAAAATGGTTATGCGGTGTCCGGTGAACGGGTGATGATTGACACATCCAGCAAGTAAGCAAAATCCGGGCCGTGTTTCTATGTCGGCCAGCCGTTCGCCCGTCGGCAATCGGGCAGTTTGATACAACAAGAAAGAAATGACGGAGAGTACAAGAAGTATGGAACTGGCAGTTGGATCTGTTTTAGAGGGCAAGGTTACGGGGATCACTAAATTTGGTGCGTTCGTTTCTCTGCCCGATGGGAAATCGGGGATGGTGCACATATCCGAAGTCGCAAATTCTTATGTAAACGATATTAAAGATTTTTTGAGCGATGGACAGCAGGTTAAGGTAAAAATCATCAATATCGATAAAGAAGGACGCATAAACCTTTCGATCAAAAAAGCGTTTGTGCCAGCCGCGCCAGCACCGCGGGAACGGCGTGCTATACGTCAGCCACGGGACAACCGCCAGAAGGACCCAGCCTCGATGACTTTTGAAGATAAGCTTAAGGTCTTCATGCAGGATAGCGAAAGCCGAATGGCCGACATCAAGCATAATACCGACCGAAAAAGTGGATCCCGCAGACGCAAATAAGACGGGAATCATGTTTGATTGCACTGAGAAACCGAGGTATTCCACCTCGGTTTTTTTCTGGAAAGCGCGGGATTGATTCCTAAAAAAATGCGTTCCTCGAAAGAGGAACGCTACTATAAAAGGATTGTGGGGATAAAGATATGAACGGTGCATGGTGAGTTCTCTCACCATCTGAATCATATCATAATTGGGAATAGCTGTCAATCCCGATTCGCAGAAATGAGGAAAATTTCATGGAACAAATTTTGATAAAAAACGCGCGATTACTCACGATGGAGGAAGAAATCGTCGAAAACGGTTGGATTTTGACCAAAGACGGGAGAATTGCTGCGTTAGGTAAAATGTCCGGTTGTCCTAATAAGGCAGAGGTAATTGTAGATGCGGCGGGCGGATGGCTGCTGCCAGGGTTGATTGATGCACATTCCCATATTGGCCTTTATGAAGATTCACTTGGTTTTGAAGGGGCGGACGGTAATGAGGATACGGAACCTTCTCTTCCACAGTTGCGCGCGTTGGATGGTGTGAATCCACTGGATCCTGCATTTCGGGAGGCACTAGAAGCTGGAGTGACAACTGTGCTTGTTAGCCCTGGTAGTGCAAACCCGATTGGCGGACAGATTGCGGCGATGAAAACTGCCGGAAGACGGGTAGATAGTATGCTATTGCGTGCACCCGCCGCAATAAAATTTGCATTGGGGGAAAATCCTAAGAGTGTTTATCACGATAAAGATGAGGCGCCGGTGACCCGTATGGCGATTGCTGCGATTATCCGTGAGCAATTGTTTCAGGCGCAGGAATATCGCATTCGTAAAGAAAAGGCAGAGATGGATAAGGAAGCGGAAGATCCTGACTTTGATATGAAATTGGAGTCGCTGTTACCGTTGCTGCGTGGAGAGATTTCAGCACATTTTCATGCGCATCGCAGTGATGATATCTTTACCGCGTTGCGTATTTGCCGGGAGTTTCATTTGCGTCCGGTTATTATCCATGGAACGGCAGGACATTTGATCGCCGAGGAGCTGGCAGCGGAGCAAGTACCTATCATTAGTGGCCCTTTTCTGACCGACCGTTCTAAGCCAGAGTTGCGCGATTTATCCGAATGTGCTCCGGGGATCTTATCTCAAAAAGGCGTTTTGACAGCGATTACTGTAGATCATCCGGAATTTCCTTTGCGGCTTTTGATGGACGCTGTGCGTGCAGCAGTTCGTGGTGGTATGGATGATATGGAGGCGTTGCGGGCAGTGACCGTGTATGCGGCACGTATTGCGGGGCTTGAGAGCCGTGTCGGTTCGCTTGCTGTAGGTAAGGATGCGGATTGTGTTCTTTATTCGGGGAATCCATTCGATTATAAAAGTACTGTTTGTCTTGTGTTATGTGATGGAAAGTTGGTTTATAGGAGGTAAAAAATGAGAGAGATTCAAGTTTCAGAGATCACAGCGTTGGTACGGAGGCTGTGCATGGATGCAAATTATTATCTGCCCGAAGAGATTCGAAAAGCATTTGTGGATGGAAAGGCACAGGAGAAATCTCCACTTGGCCGGGAGATTTTCGATCAGATGCTGGAAAACTGTGATTTCGCTCGCCGTGAAGATGTGCCCATTTGTCAGGATACTGGGATGGCAGTTATCTTTGCGGAGATTGGACAGGAAGTCCATCTTACAGGCGGCAATTTTGAAACTGCAGTTAATGAGGGGGTGCATCAGGGGTATTTGGACGGTTATCTGCGCTGCTCGGTCGTTGGCGATCCCCTGCGCCGGGTGAATACGGATGACAATACACCAGCAATCTTGTATACACAGTTGGTCCCTGGCGAAAAGGTGCGCATGACGGTTGCGCCTAAGGGATTTGGAAGTGAAAATATGAGTGCCATGAAAATGTTTACTCCGGCTGCTACCAAAGAGCAGATC
>CANPPM010000149.1 GCA_947575935.1 uncultured Butyricicoccus sp.
ATTTCAGAAAGGGTGCGGCAGACGTCAGAGAGCCTGCTGGGCGTACAGTTCGAGCGGCAGCTGAAAGCGATCTACCCGATCGCTGACAAAATATTATCCCTTGAAAATGAATACCGCGCGCTGACCGACCCCCAGCTGCGCGCCAAAACCGATGAATTCCGCGAGCGTTTCGCAAACGGGGAAACGCTCGACAGCCTCCTACCAGAGGCCTTTGCCACCGTCCGGGAGGCCGCCGACCGCGTACTCGGCATGCGGCATTACCGCGTGCAGCTCATCGGCGGCATTGTACTGCACCAAGGCCGTATCGCCGAAATGAAGACCGGCGAGGGCAAAACCTTGGTTGCAACGCTGCCCGCCTATCTCAACGCGCTTGCAGGCAAGGGCGTGCACATCGTAACCGTTAATGATTATCTGGCCAAACGCGACTCAGAATGGATGGGCAAAGTCTACCGCTTCCTCGGCATGTCGGTCGGCCTGATTATCCACGCCGTCCCTCCCCAGGAGCGGCGCGCCATGTACGCGGCCGACATCACCTACGGCACCAATAACGAATTTGGCTTTGATTATCTGCGCGATAATATGGCCATCTACAAATCGGGCATGGTACAGCGCGGACATGCCTTCGCCATTGTCGACGAGGTTGACTCCATTCTGGTCGACGAAGCGCGCACCCCCCTGATTATCTCCGGGCAGGGGGAAAAATCGACCGACCTCTACAAGCTGGCCGACGCCTTCGCCGCCAAACTCACGTCCATGCGCGTCAAGGAAGTCGACGCCAAGGAAGAGCAGGACGATATCGACGCCGACTACATCATTGATGAGAAGGCGCGCACCGCAACGATGACCCCCAAGGGCATCGTCCGTGCCGAGCAGTATTTCAAGGTCGAGAACCTTTCTGACCCGGAGAATACGACATTGATGCACCATATCAATCAGGCCATCAAAGCCCACGGTATTATGAAGCGCGACGTCGACTATGTCGTCCGCGAGGGACAAGTCATTATCGTCGATGAATTTACCGGCCGGCTGATGTTCGGGCGGCGTTACAACGAGGGGCTCCACCAGGCGATCGAAGCCAAGGAAAACGTCACGGTTGCGCACGAATCCAAGACACTGGCAACCATTACCTTTCAGAACTTTTTCCGCCTGTACGGCAAACTGTCCGGCATGACCGGCACCGCGCTGACGGAGGAGGAAGAGTTCCGCGAGATCTACAAGCTTGACGTCATTGAGATCCCCACCAACCGCCCGGTCGCACGAAAGGACAACCCTGACCGTGTCTACAAGAATGAACGCGGCAAATTTATGGCCGCTATCGAGACTATCGCGGCCTGCCATGAAAAGGAGCAGCCCGTACTGGTCGGCACGGTCTCTATCGAAAAAAGCGAACTGCTTTCCGCCATGCTCAAAAAGCGCGGGATTGCACATACCGTGCTCAACGCCAAATACCATGAACAAGAGGCTGAAATTGTCGCACAGGCAGGCAAACCCGGCGCGGTGACCATCGCCACCAACATGGCGGGCCGCGGCACCGACATCAAGCTTGGCGGCAACGACGAACAGATGGCCGAGGGCGTGCTGCGCAAGGAGGGCGTCCCCGAGGAAATCATCGTCGAGGCGACCGGCTACGCCGATACCGACAATGAAGAAATCCTTACCGCGCGCGCCCGCTACCATGCGCTCTTGGAGGAATTCCGCAAACAGGTCGAAACCGACGCGCAGAAGGTCCGCGACGCGGGCGGGCTGTTCATCCTCGGCACCGAACGGCACGAATCCCGCCGCATCGACAACCAGCTGCGCGGCCGTGCAGGCCGTCAGGGCGACCCCGGCGAGTCGGCCTTCTACATCTCCATGGAGGACGACCTCATGCGCCTGTTTGGCTCGGAACGCATTCAGAAAATGATGGAAACGCTCGGGATCCCGGACGACGAACCCATCGACCAGAAAATGCTGTCCGGCGCGATTGAGAACGCCCAGAAGAAGGTTGAAGCGCGCAACTTCGGCATCCGCCGCCACGTACTGGAGTACGACGATGTAATGAATACCATGCGCGGCACCATCTACAGCCAGCGGCTCAAGGTGCTGGAGGGGGAGGATATCAAAGACAATATCCTTTCCATGCTGGATCACTCGATTGACAGCGCAGTCTATGCCGCCATCGGAGAGCATAAGGTGATCGAACCGCACATGGTCGATGACGCCTGCAAACCCTTCCGCGGGATTTTCCTGCGGCCGGACGAGCTGCGCTTCACCCCTACAGAGTGTGACGACCTGACGCTGGAGTCACTCGGCAATCAGATGAAAGATCTTGCCCACGCAGCCTACGAACGCAAGGAAGCCGAAATCACTACCCCCATCATGCGCGAGCTGGAACGCGTCATCCTGCTGAAAAATGTTGACGCGAAGTGGATGGATCACATCGACGCTATGACCGAGCTGCGCAACGGCATCGGCCTGCGCGCCTACGCCCAGCACAATCCGGTTGACGAATACAAGCGCGAGGGCTTTGATATGTTCGACGGTATGATCGAGGCCATCCGTGAAGACACTGTACGCATGATCTTCCTAGCGCGCATCCGCACGCAGGAGGAACCCAAACGCGAACAGGTCGCCAAGGAGACCAGCGCCGCAGGCGCGGACGACGGCGCCCTGAAAAACCAGCCGGTGCGCAGGGCGGCGAAAAAAATCGGTATGAACGACCCGTGCCCGTGCGGCAGCGGCAAGAAATATAAAAAGTGCTGCTATTTAAAGCAGGGCAGCCAGGGACAGCAATCATAAAAATACAGGAGGAATGGTTTCCCATGGTTATCAAAATTCGTGACAACATCTATGCAGTCGGCGCGCGCGATCCCAAGGTCCGCATTTTCCACGGCTATGCAACCCCCTTTGGGGCGACCTACAACGCCTATTTGGTGCACGACGACACAAGCGACAAATGGATCCTGATCGATAATGTCAAGGCCGCCTTTACCGACGAATTCATTGCAAACATTGAGGAGCTGATCCCGGTTGAGCGGATCGACATCGTCATTCAAAACCACATTGAGCCCGACCATTCAGGCTCCTGCCCGGATATCTTCGGGCGGATCCCGAATGCGCCCATTTACTGCACAGCAGGCGCGCAGCGCGGACTGAAGGCCTACTATAAACAGGATTTTAACTGCCAGACGGTCAAGGCAGGCGACACACTGAAAACCGGCCGGTACACCTTCCATTTTATCCCCGCCCCTATGGTACACTGGCCAGACTCCATGCTGACTTGGCTGGAAGAAGAAAAAATCCTGTTCTCCAACGATGCTTTCGGCCAGCACATCTGCCCGGAGAACGCATTCTACGATGATGAGCTTGGGCAGGAACGGCTGATGGAACGTGCCGCTGATTATTACGCCAACATTGTTCTCCCCTTTGGAATGCAGGTGCAGGGGGTGCTGAAGCAGGCCGCAGCGCTTGAGATTGAACTGATCTGCCCCTCTCACGGCGTGATGCTGCGCAAGCATATCGGCGAACTGACCGCCGCCTATGACCGCTGGAGCAAAAATGAAGTGCAGGAAAACAAGGTCGTCATCGTTTATGACTCTATGTGGGGCTCAACCGCTGAAATGGCTGACAAAATCCGCTCGGACTTTACCGCAGCAGGCAAGCAGGTCTCCATGCACTGCCTGCGCGACGAGCACTATTCCGCCGTCATGGGCGACCTGCTTGAAGCGAAATTTATTTTCATCGGCGCTTCGACGCTCAACAATAATATGATGCCTACCGTCTCGGCTTTCCTCACCTATATGCGTGGGCTGAAGCCCAAGGACCGCGTCGGCATGGCCTTTGGTTCCTACGGCTGGAGCGGCGAAGGGGTCAAGCAGGCAGAGGAAATCCTCTCTGGCCTGGGTTGGACCATCCTGCCAATGCGCAAGCAGCTATATCGGGGCTGACGCGCAGGCCGCATCGGCCAACCGCATGAAACAAAGAGGCCCCTGCACGCCCGGTGCAGGGGCCTCTTTGCACGCTTTCCGCCCGACGAGAAGAAGCCGGTACGCAGCGCCCGTCCCGGCGAAAAACCGCCTCATCTGCCGCGAAAAAAGGCGGGCAAACGCCCGCCTTTTCTTGGCCTTACGCTGTTTTTGTTCTTCGCTTACTGGAGCAGCTGCAGCACGCCCTGCGGCACCTGGTTTGCCTGCGCAAGCATCGCCTGCGCGGACTGAATCAAGATGTTGTTCTTGGTATATTCCATCATCTCGGCCGCAACATCGGTATCTCGAATCGTAGACTCCGCATCCTGGATGTTTTCGGTCATGACGGACAGGTTATTAATCGTATGGTCCAAACGGTTCTGGGTTGCGCCCAATGTGCCGCGGACGTCAGAAACCTTATTGATGGCCGCTTTAATGGCGTCGACAGCCGCTGCAGCACTGGTCTGATCTAAAATCGAAATCTGATCCAGCCCCAGCGAATCGACATGGCAGTCTTCAATAGACACGCGCAGCTGATTGAACTCCTCAGCGGTATCGCCGATCTGAAGGACCAGGCCCCCCGTCGTCACAGACGGCTTGGCATCCAGATTGGCAGTGCCCACCTGAATCAGATCTTTCCATGCTGCATTGGAAGAATCATTAAGATTCTCTACCGTCGCCCCCTGCAGATCGTTCACGTTATAGTCAATGCCGCTGTCCTTCCGTTCGGTCAGCCGTACCTCACCGCTCACATTGTCGGTGCTCACGTCGAACATCTTATTATCCTTGGCGACGGCACTCAAACGGCGGGCCGCTTCCTTTGCCAAATTGGCATCGTCAGCCTTCATATGCGTCAGATCCACCACATTGGCCATATCCTTATATTTACTGTCATTGCCTACCGCAAAAATATAAGTCTCATTGCCGATTTTCAGGGCGGCGCCATCCTTAATCCCATCACCATTATTAATTGCAGTAAGATCGAGCTTACCCTGTGCCATCGTACGCATTTCTGCAGACTTAGCAGACTGGAGCATATGGACGCCAATGCCCTCGCCCTGGTTGATAATGACGCCGTTATCGTTTATTGCGTCACCGTCTGTGTTGCCCGCGCCGCCAGCGGTTGCTACGACCGTCGTATTGTCGCTTGCCCTGATCTCAATCTTTGCCGTCAAATCTGCGTCAAACACATTGGTGGGATCCTCCGCCATCTCGAACGTCAGATATCCCTTATCGTTCGTCACATTGAACTTGACGCCATCAATCGTAAAGGTTTTATCCTCCGGGAGGCTCTCCATGAATTTCTCGGCCCACTCTGCGCCGGTCATGCTCTGATTATAGGCAATCTTGATATCATCGGCAACATTTGTCAGGTCAATATCCCCCAGGAAGAAGTCAACCGTCATGTCTTCCTGCGCGGGCTTCCCTGCCGCAATCCCAAACGCCGGACCCGTAGCGGCGCCATCGGTAAGCTTTCCGTCTACGGTATCATCCGCAGCAGTCTTGGCAGTCAGCTTGACCTTTGTCGTGCTATCCACAGCAAACGTATCAAATTCAACGCCGTTGATGGTAACCGTCTTGCCGGCTAACGCAGTATTCACAGCAGCTGCGATATCCCCCGCAGCCAAATCTGCCGCACCTGCCGTAAGATCCAGCTCCAGTTCCTGGTCACCGATGGTAACCTTGTAGGTCGCATCAGTACCGGCTACCGATTCAACCGTCAAATTCGAGAAGTCGTAGGTGACCGTCGTCTTTTGGGTACCATCTCCAGCATCGGCTACCGTACCGGTAAACGTTGCACCGCCATCAACTACACTGACCGGCACGCCCTTATTGGTAATGCTGACCTGACGCAGGTCAAGACCAAACTTTGTCTTGACCGCTGGGCTGTCCGCCGCTACGCCGTCTGCAAGATGGGTGATGGCATCCGAAGCGTCCTTCATACCGACGCCCAGCTCGTCAGCCACCGTGGTGGTCTGCTCCAGCGAACCGTCCAGCAGTTTAATGCCGTTAAAATTGGAGCCGTCAGCAATACGGTCAATCTCATTGCGCAGCTGGTTCAGTTCCTTCTGCAGCTGGAGGCGGTCGGTATCACTATCATAAGTGCCGTTGGCCGACTGGGTCGCCAGGGGCACCATACGGTTGAGCATATCATGCACTTCGGTCAGCGCGCCCTCAGCAGTCTGTACCAGGGAGATGCCGTCCTTGGCATTCTTCTGTGCAGTGTCGAGGCCCGTAATCTGCGCCCGCATTTTCTCAGAAATAGCAAGACCTGCAGCATCATCACCGGCACGATTGATCTTGTAGCCGGACGACAATTTCTCCAGGTTCTTTTTCATTGCGTTGACGTTGTTCGTATAATTACGATACGCGCCCATCGCCATAATATTATGTTGAATACGCATAATTGTTCTCCTTCAATTATCATACCGGGCAGTTCCTTCCGCCCGTCCGTAGGGTTCCCGCGCCGTTGCTCTGGTCATTACGGCCGTTTAATGATGCCCGAACCCCCGGCGCATGCGTTCTGTTCAAACGGCCTGCGCAGACCGCCTGAAATTTGTAAGAGGAAGCTGACAGCTGTTTGTGGCCAGATCATCCGGCCGCCCTCTATACAGGTATGATAAACGATTCCCACCCGTTTGTCAAGACCCATTTTTGCCAGGGTTTGTTTGAAAACCGCCGCCCTACCGGAAAAGGGCAGATTTCTTTGCTGCACAAGGCAATCCCCCGCAGGAATCCCGGCAGATTACAAGGGAAAATCAACAGCGCCTCCGCTAAAAAGCCTTCTTGAGACGGCGTTTAAACCGTTTTTCAGCAGACAGAAAAGCGCTTTAAAAATTTTTAAAAAAAGTGTTGACAAACCATGCAAAATCGGGTATTATAGTAGAGCAGTTTGTAATGGCCCGGTAGCTCAGTCGGTTAGAGCGCT
>CANPPM010000150.1 GCA_947575935.1 uncultured Butyricicoccus sp.
ACAGTCAGCCCTCCATCTGCTTCACACGGTCGGCAGTAATCAGGGCTTCAATCACCTCATCAAGCGCGCCATCCATAAAATCGGCTAATTTATACAGCGTCAGTTTAATTCTGTGATCGGAAACCCGATTTTCCGGAAAGTTATAGGTCCGGATGCGTTCAGAACGGTCACCCGTGCCGACCTGGCTGCGCCGCTCGGCCGCAATGGCCGCATTCTGCCTGGCCTGTTCCGCCTCAAACAGCCGGGTACGCAGCACCCGCATAGCCTTATCACGGTTTTTGTGCTGGCTGCGTTCATCCTGGCATTCTACCACAACGCCGGTCGGCAAATGCGTAATCCGGATCGCCGACTCCGTCTTATTGATATGCTGTCCGCCCGCGCCGGACGAGCGGAACGTGTCAATCTTCAAATCGGCCGGATTGATGGCAAAGTCAACCTCCTCGGCCTCGGGCAGGACAGCCACTGTCACGGTGGAGGTGTGGACGCGCCCTTGACTTTCCGTCTCGGGGACCCGCTGCACGCGATGCACGCCCGATTCAAATTTCAACCGCGAGTATGCGCCGTCACCGCTGATCTGGAACACAATCTCTTTGCATCCGCCCAGCTCGGTCATGTTCTGGCTGAGTACCTCGGCCGTCCAGCCGCGCTTTTCCGCGTACATGGTATACATCCGCCAAAGCGAATGCGCAAACAGTGCGCTTTCCTCCCCGCCCGCGCCGCCGCGAATCTCCACAATCACATCCCTGTCGTCATTCGGGTCGCGTGGGATGAGCAGCAGCTTCAGGCTGGCGGTCAGCCGCGCAGCTTCGGCGCGGGCTGCGGCAAGCTCTTCCTGCGCCAATTCCCGCAGTTCGGGATCGGAAAGCATCTCCTGTGCTTCCTGCTGATTGCGCTGCGCAGCCTGCAGCGCACGAAATGCCGTAACAACCGGCTCCAGCCGGTTCCGCTCACGCAGCAGCTCCGCCGCCCTTTTGGGATCGTCATACAAGTCAGGCGCGGACAACCGCGCCTCTACCTCCTCGAACCGGGTGGCAAATGTCTGCAGCCTGTCAATCATGACAGGACCTCCTTTTTCAAACACATATTGATAGAAGCTTTGGAGGATAGACCGCAAAGATGCGGCAGCTCCCCTGCATACTTTTTAAAACCAGCGGCCTGAGACCATCAGCCCCAGAACCGAACCGTATTCACGCAGATGCTGGATGAGCCGCACCGAAACATAGGGGGTCGGCGCAGGAATGCCATAGGGATCCAGTCCGGCGCTCTCCATCAGACGGCGTGCACGAGATAAATGAAATTCATTGGAAATCACCGCCGTGCGGTCGCCCGGTGACAGGAACTGCTTTCGGGCATTCGCAATGTTTTGAATGGTATTGGAGGACGCGTCCTCAATCAGCAGCCGCTCCTCGCTAACGCCGCGCGCAAGCAGATAATCCCGCATCATCCATGCCTCGGGCATAATTTCATTAGAGCCCTTTCCGCCGCACAGGATCGCACGCGCGGCCGGATTCCTCGTCAGGAAATCATACGCAGCATCCAGACGTGACTGCAGCGACGCCGACGGCCGGTCGGCATAGATCTGTGCGCCAAGCACCAAGACATACTCAGCGTTTTCCGCCTCCGGGTCAGGGCGGCACCCCGATAGAATCACCCCTTGAATTGCCAGGAAGGAGACGAGAAACAATGCAAACAGCACCCGGCCAAGACAGGCAACCCGCCGCGCGGCAGGCGAGCCGGCCGACCAACGCACCGCAGCGGCCTCCCCTGCACATCCCACAGCCAACACCCCAAAAAAGAACGCGCCGAAACGTGCCGGCGGCCAGAACAGGCAGGGCAGCACCGGCAGAGCAAAAAGCACGGCCAGCACCCTCCAAAATCGAAATTCACTTTGCGCCCTATTCTTCAAGATCAAATTCCCCCAAAGTGTTCCGCCGGTTCGCGCTTATTGTGAAACTGCCCGATGCGCCCCAACAGCAGTGCTTCCTAGTCCGCCAGCCTCTTCCGCAATCCCTTCGATATTCCCGCGTCAAACCGGCTTTTCCGGGCGCTAGCCTCCCTTACCCTTGTCCCTGCCCCCATGCTGCAGGCAACGTCTTATCCGCGAAGATTTCCTCTTGCGATATGCTCCCGGATCAATGCATCCGTCAATGCATACAGCCGCCGGGAACCGTCCCGGGTTTTCTTCTGCCGGTCATACACCTGCCCAGCGGTCACCTGATGCTCCCGCCAATCACCGCCGTCATTGCTGTGATTGAGCAGCAGCGGCTGCAGGTTGTCCATCGCATGGGCGAACTTAGCCTCCGGGGTGCCGCCCTCCTCAAATTCCTCAAAAACCGCCTGCAGCTCGGCCCGCTGGTCATCTGGCAGCAGGGCATAAATCCGCTCCTTTGCGGCGTCTTCGCGGGCCTTCTGCGTCTTTAACCCCTCGGTATCGTAGGCATAGGTATCCCCTGCGTCAATCTCTACCACGTCGTGAAGCAAACACATCAGCATAACCCGCGTAATATCAACCGGCTCATTCGCATATTCCCGCAGCAGATACGCCATGACAGCCATGTGCCAGGCGTGTTCGGCGTCGTTCTCATTACGTCCATGCCCCGACAGGTGGGTCTGACGAAAAATGTTTTTTTCCTGATCCAGCTCCAAAATAAACTGCAGCTGCTTTTCCAGCCGTGCGTCCATGGCAGTACCCTCCCTTGGTATCATGCAGCCGCCCCGCCAAGCAACCATACCGGCAGCAAGCCTTTTTTTCGAAAAATCCGTAACGCTTCCCCGCCTGACAGAGCGAGAAAGTACGGGAAATGTCGGAACTCATCCCTGTTCCAGCGCAGCCGAGGCCGCTTCCCACTCCTCCATCTTCCCGGTCAGAGCAGTATCCGCCTCCTCACGCTCCGCGATCAAATCACAAAGCCGGTCCGGGTCGGAGGCACTGGCATTCATCTCCGCATCAATCTCGGCCAGCCGCGCTTCCAACGCTGCGATTTCACGCTCTAAGGCGTTCACGCGTTTTGCAAGGTTTTTGGTGCCGCCGCCCTTTGTCCGGGGCTTTTCCGCCCGCGGCGCAGAGGGGGGCGGCGCTTCCTCTGCCGGCGGATTTGCCTCTCGATAAGCTAAAAACGCATCATAAGTCCCTTGGAAATCGGTATATGTGCCGTTTTCCAGATAAATAATGCGGGTTGCAAAACGGGAAACAAAATAACGGTCATGCGAGACAAACAGCAGCGTCCCGGTAAAGCCTTCCACTGCCTCCTCGATCCATTCGCGTGACAGCAGATCTAAATGATTGGTCGGCTCGTCGAGCACCAACAAATTCAGCGGGTCATACATCAGCTCGCACAGACGCAGGCGACTCTTCTCGCCGCCTGACAGTGTCGACACCGTTTTCAGCTGCTCCTCCCCGGAAAACTGGAAAGCGCCCAGCCGGTTTCTTGCCGTCTGCACGGTAACATTTTTATCATACAACAACGTATCAATCAGCGTGCGGTGCTCGTTGGCAAAACGCACCTGCTGCGGCAGATAAGCGGGCCGCAGGCCGACGCCCCGCTTAACCGTACCGCTGTCCGCCTCCAACTCGCCAAGCAAAATACGCAGCAGCGTGGTTTTGCCCGTGCCGTTGTCCCCTAAGATCGCAACGCGCTCCCGATTCCGGATCTGAAAGGTCACATCATGCAGCACCTGACGGCCCTCAAAGCGTTTGCAGATCCCGCGGACCTTGAGGACCTCCTCTGTCTCATAGTTCGGATCACCGAAACTCATAGACATTTTTTTTGCTTTTTTCGGGCGGTCGGTAACCTTCATGCGCTGAATGCGCTTATCAATGGATGCCGCGCGCTTGGCCAAATGCTCCGTACCATGCTCGTGCATCCTGCGCGAAACCGCCTCCAGCCGCCGCACCTCCGCCATTTCATTTTCATGCCGGGCCAGCTGCTGCTCGTAGCGGCGTTCGCGTTCATCTGCATAAAAAGAATACGAACCCGCATAGAATTCACATTTTCCGTCCCGCAGCTCGATAATCCGTTCACAGCACTGATCCAAAAAGTAACGGTCATGCGATATGGTCAGCACCGTCCCCCGGTACGCGTCCAGATAATCGCCCAGCCAACGCACCGAATCCATATCCAGATGGTTGGTCGGTTCATCAAGCAGTAAAATATCGGTACGCTCCAAAATGATACGCGCCAGATTTACACGCGTTTTTTCACCGCCTGAAAGCAAGGCAAACTCCTGCGCGCGCTGCTCCTTGGAAATTGCAAGTCCGGCGCAGACTTTATCGATCTCATATTCATAATTATAACCGCCCAGCCACTCCAACCGTTCGGAAATCGTCCCATAAGCGGACAAAGTCGCCTCGCTGGTATCGCCTGCCGCCATTCTGTCGGCAAGCATACTCTGGCGGCGGCGCAGCGCGTCCTCCTCCTGAAACGCCAGACGCAGCACCGAATTGACCGACGCACCCTCCCGGACGATCGGAATCTGGTCAATGATCCCTACCGTACGTCCCTCGCCGACAGAAGCCGTACCGCCGTCATAGGGGAGCCGCCCTGCGAGGATATGAAACAGCGTTGTTTTGCCTGCGCCGTTCCCGCCCAGCAGCGCAACTTTTTCCCCGGGCTGCAGGTCAAACGAGATGTCGTTCAGAATCAGACGGTCGCCATAATATTTGATCAGGTTTTGTACGGTAATATCAGCCAAGTTCGGGTTCCTCCTTTTTGCGGGACTTCCGCTTTGCGCGACCCAAGCGCCGGGGCATGGAACGCTCAGCCCCGGCGGCCGGCCGGCTCCCATCCGTGCGCTTCGTCCCCGCTCTCACGCGGTACGGCAGGACGGGGCGGAAGGAAACTGTACGCACGGTCCGGGCGTGCAGTCTCAATAAAATTCACACCAAGCGCCAACAGCCGTTCCAGCTCGTCAATATCACTGGTCTCGGTCGATACCGTCGCCAAGCCCCCCTGGCGGCATTCCTCGAGAAGCGCGGGGGTCAGGCTCTCCGGGCAGGCGCGCAGCCCGAACAGGCCGGTTTCCCGCGCAGCGCGTACAACGGCCTCGGGCCGCTGCGGCGCATCTGCTATATCCCCCACGACATGCAGCATGGGGTACTGTGCCTTTATTTGCGCGGCCTCAATCAATCCGAACCCATAAAGAAAGGCCCGATCCAGCATATCCGCCGTAGAAAGCGCAATTCGGACTGCCGCACAGGCAGACATTGAGCCCAGGGTCACCGCCAGCTTTGCCGGGCAGCATTTTGCCATTTCGATGGCTTGTCCAACCGTCACAATCCTGGGGACAGCGCTGCGCAGCTCAAAATAGGTATGCTCCCGCAGTCCCAGAAACCCTTCCGGCACGGGAAAGCCGCCCTGCGAACAAAGTACGGCAATGCCGTCCGCAGTCAGATCGACCGTGATACAGCAGCCGCCTGCGCCCGCCTCATTGCCGGCCATAATGGATTCCAGACTGTCAGGATCGGTCCCCGCGCAGCCAGCGGCAGACAAGATCAGCGTATCCTTCGTGGTATAGAGCATAGCAGCCGCCTTTCATCAGCATTTTTCAGGCTCCGGATAAGTTTCCCCGAACGTATCCACAGTCACCGTCTGCATACGCTGCGGCGTGCGGGGACAATCCTTATAATTGCGCGGGGTGTTGACAATGTCATCACAAACCTCAATCCCCTTTACCACCTTGCCGAACGCGGCGTACTCCCCGTCCAGATGTGGAGAATCACTGGTCATCAGAAAGAACTGTGAACCTGCCGAGTCCGGATCTGCAGTACGCGCCATGGAAATCACACCGCGGGTATGGGCAAGCTCATTGCGGAAACCGTTTGAAGTGAACTCGCCGCGGATGCAGTAATCCGGCCCGCCGACGCCTGTGCCCTGCGGGTCGCCGCCCTGAATCATAAAGCCCGGAATGACACGGTGGAAAATCGTGCCGTCATAGAAGCCCTGCGACACGAGCGCAATAAAATTATTCACGGTGTTTGGGGCAATTTCCGGATACAGTTCAACCTCGATCTGTGCGCCGGATTCCATTGTAATGGTAACCATCGGATTTTTCATAATCAGCAGCTCCTGTTCGTTTGTTTGAATTTACAAGCATCATCATTGTATCAAATTACTGCGCAAACAGCAAGGAGAAAAATGCAGATTTTTCAGTGGGCAAGGAGCGGGAACCGACGGTTTTTAAAAAATTTTACAAAATCAAAAAAGTTTTAGTTGACAGGTAAGGAAAAGCTTGCTATAATAAACAAGTCTTCGGAACGCCCGCGGGTGTAGTTCAATGGTAGAATGTCAGCCTTCCAAGCTGAACACGTGGGTTCGATTCCCATCACCCGCTCCATAAACCTTCGGTTTATGGCTGCCGCGGACCGGGCGCGGAAGGTTGGGCCGGATGGGGCTCCTTATGCGCCAGTAGCTCAGTCGGATAGAGCAACTGCCTTCTAAGCAGTAGGCCGGGGGTTCGAATCCCTCCTGGCGTGCCATTTCCCGTTATACATTTGTCCGTGTGACCCGATTTCTTTATATATGGTGGGTATAGCTCAGTTGGTTAGAGCGCCAGATTGTGGCTCTGGAGGCCGTGGGTTCGAATCCCATTACTCACCCCACTTTTCATATCTCTTCGTCGATGCGTCGCAAAACGCGGCGCATTGCCCTTCACCGGATGCGTATGTCCGGTCCGTCCGGGGGCGTAGCCAAGCGGCAAGGCAGAGGACTTTGACTCCTCCATCGCTGGTTCGAGTCCAGCCGTCCCTGCCATTATATGGTTCATTAGCTCAGTCGGCAGAGCACCTGCCTTTTAAGCAGGGTGTCCGGGGTTCGAATCCCCGATGAGCCACCA
>CANPPM010000151.1 GCA_947575935.1 uncultured Butyricicoccus sp.
CCTCTTATGATTCGGTCGATAAAATTCCCTACTGCACCACCAAACAGCAAATACATCGACCATTTTCCCGTTTTTGTTTGAATCAAACCACGCCACAGTGCAAAAGTCACCGCAGCCAATATAAGCGGTGTCAGAAGCATAAACAACAATCGCTGATTCAGAAAAAGGCCAAAGGCAGAGCCGCGATTTTCCACATATGTCAGATGAAAAATCCCCTTTAACAGTGGGATATCCCCTATAGGCTTCAGAACACGTACTGCCCATAGCTTGACCGCTTGATCGAGTATCACCATGCCCAATATTGATAAAACAGCCAGCATACGTTTCCTCCAGTCTCGGAAAAAGGGCAGGCAAATGCCTGCCCTTTCTAACCCTTATCAGCCAACAACCGATGCACAACGTGCGCACAAGGTCGGATGCTTGCTGTTGCTACCAACGCTGCGTACCAGCTTCCAGCAGCGCTCACATTTTTGCCCTTTGGCATGGACAACCGAGACCTTTGCGCCGTCGCGATTCTCTGCACTTTCCGGTGCGCCCTCTCCCATGACCAGGTGTAGCTCGGATACGATGCATAAATCTGCCAGCGCATCCTCTGTAAAGCGTTCCGTAAAGTAATGATACGCATCTTCACCAAACTCAACGGTTACAGCAGCTTCCAGCGGCTTGCCAATGATTTTTTGATTCCGTGCCGCCTCAAGCGCGCGATTTACTTCGTCCCGCAAAGCCAACAGCCGGTCCCATTTCTGAAGTTTTGCATCATCAAACGCACCGTTTGCATGAGGCGCAGGCATGGAATTGAGCAGAATACCACGCAGATCGTCCCCTTCTTGATGTGGCATCGCTTTCCAAATCTCTTCCGAAGTAAAACACAAAATTGGAGAAATCATACGCACAAGGGCATCCAAAATATAAAACATTGCAGTTTGTGCGGACAAACGCAGCTTGCCCTCATCACAATACAAACGGTCCTTAATAACGTCCAGATAAAAATTAGACATGTCCACTACGCAAAAATTATGGATGGCATGCAGGACAGTATGGAACTCGTAGGCGTCATAACCCGCAATTACCCGGGCAATCAGATGGTTCAAGCGCATAAGAGCCCACTGATCAAGTTCTTCCAGCGCATGATACGGCAGCAGCTGCGAAACCTCAAACCCATTTAAATTGCCAAGGATATAGCGCGCTGTATTGCGAATCTTCAAGTAATTCTGGGAAAGGTGTTTAAACATCTCCTTGGAAATACGCATATCCTGTTTGTAGTCGGCTGAAGACACCCATAAACGCAGAATATCTGCCCCATATTCTTTTAAAATCTCCTGCGGACTGATGCCGTTTCCAAGGGATTTTGACATTTTCTGCCGCTCTTCGTCTACAATCATACCATGAGTAATGACCGTCTTATAAGGCGCAACACCCTTGGTCGCAATCGAAGTCAGCATGGACGACTGAAACCATCCTCGATATTGATCGTTTCCTTCCAAATAAACATCGGCCGGAAACTGCAAATAGGGGAATTTGCCATTGTCCAGCACAGCAGCGTGTGACGAGCCGGAATCAAACCAAACATCCATCGTGTCAGTTTCTTTCTCAAAGCACCCGCAGCCGCAAGTACATTTGATTTCATCCGGCAAAATTTCAGAGGCATCCAATTCAAACCAAGCATTAGAACCGTGTTCCCGAAACAGCTCGGAAACAATTCGAATGGTTTGCTCGTTCACCAGCGGCTTGCCACAGTCCTTGCAGAAAAAGATCGGAATAGGCACGCCCCAGATGCGTTGACGGGAGATACACCAATCAGAACGCTCTACAATCATAGAGGTCATACGCTCTTCTCCCCAGCTGGGCAGCCAGGTGATGTTGTGGCAGGCTTTAACTGCCTCATCCTTCAGTGCGTCAATTGAACAGAACCACTGTTCTGTCGTACGGAAAATGATCGGATTCTTACACCGCCAGCAATGCGGATAAGAGTGCATGATGTCTTCTGTTGCAAGCAGCGCACCGCACGCATCCAGATCCTTCAGAATGACCTCATTGGAATCATCGACATACAGTCCTTCATACTTACCGGATTCAGCGGTATGACAACCCTTTTCATCAACCGGAACAATAATCGGGATCTGATACTTCTGACAGACAATAAAGTCGTCTGCACCAAATCCAGGCGCCGTATGAACGCAGCCGGTGCCTGCATCCAGCGTAACATGCTCCCCGGTAATCACGACGGAATCCCGGTCAAACAGCGGATGACGAGTTTTGATCATTTCAAGATCAGAGCCCAGCGCAGTGGCCAGCACTTCCCAAGATTGAATCCCGGCAGTCTCCATCACTTGCTTGGTCAGTTCCTTCGCCAGCACATAAACTTCACCGTTTGGAACCCTGACAAAGTCATATTCAAAGAATGGATTCAACGAAATTGCCAGATTGCCTGGGATGGTCCAAGTCGTTGTCGTCCAAATGACAAAATACACATTTTCTGTTGTACCAATCAGCTTGGAAATTACACCCTTGTCATCGGTTACCGCAAACTTAACAAAAATTGATTTACAAGGTACGTCCTGATACTCAATTTCCGCTTCGGCTAGGGCCGTTTCATCCTTCGGACACCAGTAAACTGGCTTCATGCCCTTGTAGATGTAACCCTTTTTCACCATTTCGCCAAAAACCTCGATCTGCTTTGCCTCGAAATCGTGGGTCAGCGTCAAATACGGATTGTCCCAATCGCCAATTACGCCCAGTCGTTTGAACTGGGTACGCTGGGTGTCAACATGTTCACGCGCAAATTCCTCACATTTGGACCGGAATTCTGCAATCGAAACTTTATCTCGATCCATACCGTATGCTTTGATGGCCTGCCGCTCAATCGGAAGGCCGTGGGTATCCCATCCCGGCGTATAAGGCGCATGAAACCCCGCCATATTTTTATAACGAACAATAATATCTTTTAAAACTTTATTAAGGGCATGCCCCATGTGTAGATTGCCGTTGGCATATGGCGGGCCGTCATGGAGAATAAACAAAGGTTTCCCCTCGTTTTTTTCCATTAGTTTCTGATAGAGATGCTCCTTTTCCCACTGCTCCTGAAATTCAGGTTCCCGCTTCGGCAGGCCTGCGCGCATTGGGAACTCTGTCTTAGGCAGATGGATGGTTGCATTGTAATCCTGCGGCATATTACCGTTTCAGTCCTTTCATTGATTGCTATCAAAACCGTTGTTGCCGTATGCGGCAATGCGGCAAATAGTCATTATTTATCTTCTGTTGGATTGTAGTCCACGCCAAATTTCAGATCACCAAAATCGTAATCACGCCGGTTGTGCTGTTCAGGTAGCGGTTCGGCACTGCTGGCTAAAGTGACTTCCATTACATTAAAGCGGGCAGTCGGCTGCTGAACAACCTTGACGTCCGCATCCTCATCTTCCTCGGGAGCCGGCATAGCCTCTGCAGATACAGGGAGCGGCTGCACACGAGTGTCGGTAGAAACTGGTTCCACTACCGCCTTGGCAACTGCAGGCGCGCTTTCAATCGCCAGTTCATCAGATGCTGACATTTTCATCAGCATTTTAGTTTGTTCATCATAAAGTGCGGTCACACGGGAAAGAAACTGCGCGGTTTTTTCCTTGGCTGTATGCAGCTTGCGCGATTCTGCCTCAATCTGGATGCGGTATGACTCAATTTGTTCGTCCGCGTTCTGCCGTGCCTCAGCAATTAATTGTGCAGATTCCGCCTGTGCTTTGTCAATGGTCTCCTGTGCAATGCTCTGGGCAGAAACCAGCGCGCGCCGCATCCCGTTTTCTACGCTGCGGTACTCCTCAATTTTATCGACCAACACTTTCATTTTTGACTTTAACGCCGCATTCTCTTTTTGGAGCGCGCCGAAGTCACCCGCCAGCTCCTCCATGAAATCGTCGACGGCCTTTTGGTCGTAGCCGCCAAAAACGGCCTTTTCAAAGCTCATCGCCTGAATTTCCTGCACTGTCAGCATATCCTTAAAAACTCCTTCAATACAAAAAACAAATCATACGGTATAATGGCCAGGAGCGCCCCAGCCATCGGAACCTGTATTCATCGCTGTGGAACGCCGTTCCCCAACCATGAATACAGGCCCCTGGAAGCAGCAGCCTCAATACGCGCCGTAAGCCAGCACCTGCTGAAGGATACCCAGCACAATGAACGCCAGCAAAAAAGCAAAATCTATCGGGATCATGCTGCCCCGCTGAAAAGGCTCAGTCAACTTGCGAAATGGCAGAATGATTGGCTCAGTCACCCAATAAAGCAGCTCACTGATCCGAGAGTCGCGCCCCTGCGGAAACCAGGACAGAATTGCCCGTGCAAACATGGCAAACTCTAGGAAAGAAAGCAGTGTGACCGCAATTTGATATCCAATCCCCATATGCTTACAAATACACGCCGTTACTTTCCAGCTCGTCGATTAAATCACCCAAAATATCTACATTGTATGGTGTGATGATATACGTGCTGTTCGCAACTTTTTTGATTTTTCCCTCATTGGCGTAAGCTACGCCAGATAAAAAGTCGATTAGGCGACGGGCGACATCTTTATTGGTCGATTCCAGATTGAGCACTACTGTCCGCTTATCCTTCAGATGATCAGCAATTTCGGCAGCATTCTCAAACCGGTCAGGCTTGACAAGTACAACAGCCAACTGTGTGGTCGCATTGATATTTACCACTTTGTTGCTGCGTCGCGGTGAGATGTCGGCGGTATAGGATAATGATTCCTCCATGCTGGGTGCAGGCGCAGTCTCTTTTCTCTGTCTGGGAACGAACTCTTCAAAGTCGTCCTCTACATCCTCGCCCTTCACCCAGTCAAGAAAGTTCTTAATAGAACCCATAACCTGTGTCCTCCTTCAATTTCGCAAACTATTTTTACCAGCATGGCTGGGCCAAGAGTCCCCTGCCATGCCGCGTGCGCAGTCCATCCGCTGCCCCGACAAAACGCCGTTAGGCAGCGCGCGCAGTCCGGAGTCCTCTGCCAGCGCCGTTTAAGACCATACCGGCAAAGGATCCGTTCACCTGAAAAGCTAGGCTTTTCCGTGAGGCGCGCTGCGCGCGCCAAAAATGGCCGTGCCCACCCGAATCATGGTGGAACCGCAGGCAATTGCATCCTCAAAGTCATTCGTCATACCCATCGACAAACAAGCCATACTTACATTATCGTATTTTTTTGTCGATATGTCAATAAATAGTTGGTGCATTTCGTGAAAATAATACAAATTATTCCCGTCTGCCGAAACCGCCGGTGGAATCGCCATTAGTCCGCGTACCTCTAAATTTCTAAAATCAACAACGTTTTCAAAAAATTCCCATAGATTTTCCGGAAGAAATCCGCTTTTTGCCACCTCTCTGCCAATATTGATCTCCAGCAGGACTGGCTGGCGTATCCCCTGCTTTCCAGCTTCTCGATCGATCGCCTGTGCCAGCCGCTGAGAACCAACTGACTGAATCAAACTGACCTTTCCAATTAAATATTTCACCTTATTAGTTTGTAAGGTACCAATAAATTGTAAATCCGCATCCCCATAGGCCGACTGCTCATATTTTTCCAGTAACTCTTGCACACGATTTTCCCCACAGACGGTGATTCCGTTTTCTACCGCAAAGCGCACCCGTTCTGCACAATTCATTTTACTGGCGGCAACCAATGTTATTTCCTCCGGCCTGCGTCCGGCACGAACTGCAGCTTCAGCAGCGCGCTCCCGTACACGAGCAATACTTTCCCGCAGGTTTTTTTCTTCCTGCTTTGTCATTATTTCAGCACCTTCTTATCTTCGATTTCCTTGCCCTCTACAATGATCAAATCCTGCATGACCAGTGCATTGACAGCCTTCGGGCTTTCAATCTCCTGTTTGACAACATAATAAGTATCTGCCTCATAGATTTGTGTAATCTCTTTAAAACGTGCAAAGGAACCGCTCATGATATAAACACCAATCCGCGAGGTCACCGTTTCTGTTCCAAACTCATCAGTTTCGGTCTCGGTCTCTACGCGGACTGCTTCCTTGGGTACCTTCAGCCCGGTATAACTCCCCAGGATCAGGTCAATTTCCTGTTCACGCAGCGAAACGATGCTTGCAGTAAACCTATCTCCGGTTAAAATGACAAGCGCATGCTCTTCGTCCTCCGATTTGCGGATGGCATGCACCGAGCCTTCCACAGTTTCACCTGTTTGTGCGAATCGCAGACTGATCTTTGCGCCGACCCGCATCCGCTGTGCTTCATCTGCCGAAAGCGGCACCGCAAAATACCATGAAAACCCTTGTACAATTTTGCCAAGCGCAGTGCTTTCCGATGTTGCCGGCTTGTCCTTTAAGATTTGGATCAGTTCTTCATAAGTTATGGTTTCCAATAGCTCCGTCGTGAGGATCCCCTCATAACCGTCGATTGTTTCTGAAAAGTAGCCGGTCGCAGGCGACTGAATTGAGCGGGTCTGTCCGCTTACCCGGCTGCTTAATGATTCCCTACGGTCTTCTAACTCCTCCAACTCCGCGCTGAGTGTATCGGTTTCCAGTCCGCCAGCTGCTCTCCGAAGCGACTGCTCACGCAGTGCATCGGCAGTTTCCTGCGCATCGGTAACGATGCCGTCCTTTACCTGCTCACCCAGGGTTCGCATGGTCGAGACTAGCTGTTGATCAAGCCGTGAAGTATCTGAAAAATCCCCAGCCGACCGCAGCGCCGCACGCAGCAACGCAACCTCATCCTCCAACAGTTCCAACTCGCGGCTGGTTTCCAGCGCGCTTTCCCCAGCATAAGCAACTGCAAGTTTAGA
>CANPPM010000152.1 GCA_947575935.1 uncultured Butyricicoccus sp.
GGTTATGGCGGCAGCCTGGTCGGGCAAGGTCAAAACCTGCGTGCAGATCGCAGGCATCATCCTGATTTTTCTGATGGTGACCGGCTATGAATGGCTGATGGCACAGGGCGGAAGCGCGGCGTTGGGCAGCAGCGCTTCTATAATCGGCGTCATCGGCGGCGCTGACGGCCCAACGGCTGTCCTGGTTACAGGTCCAGGCCATCCGCTCTCGGCAATGAGCAATCTTGTCGGCCTAGTCATGACGCTCGTGACGCTTTATTCGGGCTATGACTACCTGCGGCGCAATTGGGAATTGGTCGCCGAAGGTGCGACACGCCCCAAGCAGTAAGGAGGGGGCTATGAAAGTTCGCATCCGTTTTGCAGCAGAAGAGGATATCCCTACCTTGCTGCGGTTTATTCACGCCCTTTCGGTCTACCAGCATATGGAGGACGAAGTAACCGTTACGCCGGAGCTGTTACGCAAATGGCTGTTTCAACACCATATGGCCGAAGCCCTGCTGGCTGAAACCGGGGGCCGGGCAGTCGGCTTTGCCGTATTTTTCCACACCTTTTCCGCGTTTCCGGGTTTACCCGGCATCTACCTGCAAGATCTGTATGTGGATCCGGACAGCCGCGGTACAGGCTGCGGCCGGGCGCTGATGGCTGCGCTGGCCCAACTTGCAGAAGCGCGCGGCTGCGCACACATTGAGTGGGCCTGCCTTGACTGGAACGCGCCCAGCATCGGCTTTTACCGCTCCTTGGGCGCAAAGCCCATGACAGAGTGGACCAACTACCATCTATCCGGCGAAAGCCTGCGTGCATTAAGCGCTGTCTCGAAAATGGAGACAGCATCAAAGGCGAACCATTCTGACGCCTGACAACGCCATTTTCTCGCAGCTGCACGGGATACCGGCAACGCAGGGTGGGAAATCGCCGTTGTGCTCTCTGGAAAATTTTCGGCCGAACCCTAAGCGGGTACGCCACGATTCATAAACAAGGAGTCTTTTGCATGAAGCTATTCAACAGTATGAGCCGCACGAAAGAAGAATTTATTCCCATCGTCCCGGGTGAAGTCCGGATGTATTCCTGCGGTCCCACCGTCTACAACTATTTCCATGTAGGCAACGCCCGTCCCTTTATCATTTTCGACCTCCTCCGCCGCTACTTCGAGTACCGCGGATACCGGGTCACCTTTGTACAGAATTTTACCGACATCGACGATAAGGTAATTCATAAGGCCAACGAAGAAGGGGTCTCCTATGATGTGATTGCCGACCGGTATATCCGGGAATATTTTGTAGACGCTGAAGGACTGGGGATCCGCCCGGCGACCGTGCACCCGCGCGCAACCGAAACGATGGACGCGATCCTGGACATCGTACAGCGGCTGCTCGATACCGGCCATGCCTATCTTGCAGAAAATGGCGACGTGTATTTCCGTACCAGCACCTTCCCGGAATATGGAAAGCTGAGCCATCAGCCGCTTGAAGAACTGCAGGCCGGCGCCCGCATCAGCGTTGGCGAGCTGAAAGAGGATCCGATGGACTTTGCCGTCTGGAAGGCGGCAAAACCCGGCGAACCCGCATGGGACACCCCATGGGGCACGCGCGGCCGTCCTGGCTGGCACATCGAATGTTCGGCAATGGCGAATAAATACCTTGGCAAGACAATCGATATCCACTCGGGCGGGCTTGACCTGACCTTCCCTCACCACGAGAACGAAATTGCCCAATCCGAGTGCGCAAACGGCTGCACCTTCGCAAACTATTGGCTGCATAACGGATTCCTAACCATTGATAATCAGAAAATGTCAAAATCAGCAGGCAATTTCTTTATGGTGCGCGACGCCGCCAAGGAATTCGGCTATGAGACTATCCGGATGTTCATGCTGTCCGCCCACTACCGCACGCCGCTCAATTATTCTGAGGAATCCCTGAAAATGAACCGGACTTCGCTCGACCGCCTGTACGAGAGCCGGAACAATCTGGAATTCCGCATTTCCAAAGCTTCAGGCGACGATATGACCGAGGAAGAATCGCAAAAACTTGCCGCGCTCGGCCAGTACCGCATACGCTTCACGGATGCAATGGACGACGACCTGAACACAGCCGACGCGCTGAGCGCAATCTTTGAGCTGGTACGTGATGTAAATGCCTATATTGGGGTGCGGCAGAATGCCTCCAAAGCATTCCTGACCGGAGCGCATGCACTGCTGACCGAGCTGACCGGCGTACTCGGGCTGGTACAGCAACGCGAAGAAGAAGGCATTGATGCCGAAATCGAGGCGCTGATTGCGCAGCGCACAGCCGCCAAGAAGCAAAAGGACTTTGCCGAGGCCGACCGTATCCGCGATTACCTGCTGCACGAAAAGGGCATCCTGATCAAGGACACCCGCCAGGGCACGCAGTGGAGTCGCGTGTAGTCCACGCCTATCCAAACATCACCGGGGCCGCAAGGAGGATTTCCCTTGCGGCCCCGGTGATGTTTATTGATGCCGAGGGCCCGTCCCATGCGCTCTAACAGGACCTTTCCGTACGGTTCCAATATGCCCTCCCCCCACCGCCTGCAGCTCCTACATCCCTTTGAACAGCCTTTCAAAGTCTGCGCGCAGGAACGCACGCGGCCGCCCTGGTTCGGAAAATCCGGCGGCACAGCCGGGGGTCTCGTTCAGCAGCCAATCGATCTCAGGCTGCTCAAGCCGCCGCTCATTGCTGGAAACGGTGCAGTACATCAGCATTTCAACGACATGATTAAGGGCCCCGACCGCTCGCCTGCCATGGGTTCCAGTCAGCTCCGGCGGACCTGCCGCCAGCAAATACCGCTTCACCCAGGAACGCGGCAGCTCCTCTGCGATAAATGCACGGGCAATATGCTCCCGCGCCAGCTCAGGCAGCCGCTGCCAATCAGACTGCCGCATATCGTGCAAATAGATTTCAAACCGGCTGCTGGCGTTGATCATAATCAGGCCCTCTTTTCCATCCCTGTGCACCAAATGCAGATCCCAACAATAAGCCAGTTCCTGGGGCTGCATACAGGGCGATATCCGCAGCCGCAGATACTTTTGCAGCGGTATTGTCAGTCCAAGCTGCATGTTTCACACCCTCTCCAGAACGCGTACGCCGCTGATACAGCGTTTTGTCCAATCTCTTGCCCCTGTCCCGTCGCTAGGCGCCGTTTGAAAAATGGAAATATGCACAATGACGAGGAATTTTTTCGCCAGACAAACACAATTTTTCGCAGGAATACTGGATGTATTTCAAGAAAAATTGGGGAAATATAGCGGAAAAAGGACCGTTGTTTGGGCGTATTGACATTTTTCAAACAAGCCCTAGGCGCTACACCACTCCAGCAAACCGGCGGCGCAGCGCTGCGGGCAGATCCCCCTTTTACAGCCAAGCTTTGCACAGCAGGCCGACCGCCTCTTGGAAACGTTCAGAGGCAATGCCCGCATAGCCCAGAAGCATTGTAGCCGATTCCGGCCGGCTGCCCGGTGCATAATAGGCCGACAGCCCATAAACCCGGACCCCATTTTCGGCGGCCAAACGGACGAGCTCCTCTTCTCGGAGGCCGTTTTTGACACGGATGAGAATATGCAGCCCCGCTTCGATGCCGCGGATCTCCAGGAAGGGCGCCAGGGGACTTTGCCGCAGGGCCTCCAGCAGCGCGTCCAACCGTCCCTTATAGACATTGCGGCTGCGGCTAATGTGCCGCTCAAACGCGCCGGATTCCAGAAACCGCGCTAACGTATGCTGCTCAAACGTGGGCACAGAAGCCGCGTAAAGCGAATACCTCCTTCGATATTCGGCCAATAGCGGCTCGGGCAGCACCATATAACCAATGCGCAGCGAGGGCGCAAGGCTTTTCGCAAATGTATTCAAATAAATCACACGTTCCTGCCGGTCGAGCTCCTTCAGTGCTGGTATCGGCCGGGAGGCATAACGGAACTCAGAATCATAGTCGTCTTCAATCAAATACCGCCCCGGCTGCTCAGCCGCCCACTGCAAAAGCTGCATCCGCCGCGGCACCGGCATAACTACCCCGGTCGGAAAATGATGCGAAGGCGTCAAATAAACCGCCGACGCGTCGCCCAGCAGATCCGCACGCAGCCCTTTGCTGTCCAGCGCAATGGCGCGTACAGTCGCCCCATTGGCCTCAAAAATCTGATAGAGCTTTTGATATCCCGGGTTTTCCAGCGCGTACACGCGATCCCGTCCCAGCAGCTGAATGAGCAGGTGCAGCAAATACTCCGACCCTGCGCCCACGACGATCTGCCCGGCTGAAACCTCAATCCCACGGAAGGCAAGCAGATACGAGCGAATTGCCTCCCGCAGCTCCGCCTCCCCCTGCGGGGCGGCTTCCAGCAGCAGACGGTCGGCATAATCGGTCAGCACCGCCCGTGACAACCGTGCCCACGTTGAAAAAGGGAAACAGTCGGTATCGACAATATTTGTTTTAAAATCAAACAAAAAGCATGATTCAGCAGGCCTCTCCTGCACCGGACGCGGCACGAAGGAGGCCCTCGGCGGTACGGCCAGATCACGCTGCACAAAGTATCCGCGCCGGGGCGCAGAGGTCACATAACCCTCGGCCAGCAGCTGGCCATAGGCGGTTTCCACTGTTATTTGGCTAATTTTCAAATGCTGCGCCAAGCGGCGCTTGGAGGGCAGCCGTTCCCCGCCCGGCAGGATTCCGGCAGAGATATCCTGCCGGATCAGCCGGTACAGCTGCTCATACAACGGCGTACGGGACGCTGGGTCAAGCATATAGGTTCGCACAGCGCTTCCTCCTTTTCCAAACGTTTCCGCCATGCGCCGCTTCAACGCCAAGGCGGCTGTCTTTCCAGCATACAGCGGAGGAGGGCGCGGCCTATCGGCCGTTCCCCCTCGCCCAGGCCGCGCAGGGCTTCTACCGCACAAGCCTGTTCTGCTGCGCGCCGCACCGCGCGGCAGGCATACCAAGCCGCCGGATTAAACCAATGTACACAGGCTGCTAACTGCGCAACCCCCTGCCGCACAGCGTCATGCCGCCGGATATGGTACAGTACGTACAGCAGCAGGCAGCGCCGCTCTTCCGGCGCAAACGCGCGATCAGGGAGCACCACGACCCGCTTCAACACCCCCATGGTCAACGGGAACGCGACGGACCGGCAGTACAGCAGCACCGGCTTGTGCCGACCGGTATCTAAACTGTCCCACACGTCCTGCCACTCCGGACCTACCCGGCGTACCGACGGCCCGCGTACCAGCAGCCGCAGGCGCACATATGCCGCCACACGCGGAGCCAGCGCCGCAAATATCCCAAACAACCATAAAAAGGTCAGCACCCGCGCCGCGCCAAAATGCGCCAGCCGCCGGGCTGTTTCATACGGCCCCCCCAGGCCCTGCGCCGGATACATCCGGATCAGCCACCCCCACACAGGCGCATATGGAATCAACAGCCGTACAGAAACGGCCAGCCAAACCATCCCGCGCAGCGCGGGACGGCGGCGCAGCAGCGGCCCAGCCGCCCACGCCGCACCGGAAAGAATCACGCCGGATCCTGTTATCACGGCAAGCAGCCGCATCCATGCGGTCATCCACACTCCCCCTATTTCCGAAATCCTGATGGGAAAAATTCTTTTCCATTTAATAAAGACGTTTTCGGGAAGCATTTCGTGACAGGCATTTTTCACAAAAATTTCATATAAATTGTGGCAATATTGCTAAAACCGATTGGTTTTGGAGAAAATACATCATACTTTGTCACTGAAGCAAGGGATAATGAAGCCTTTTTTACAGGAATAGTTTACGTCTGGCGTGCGTTTTTGTCAACCCCCAGCCTTAAAACTACATAACGGGCGCCCATTCCAGCTGTATGCCAGGTGAAATGCCTGCGCGCCCAGCCTTCCGGATTCCGAAAGACGAGGGGGCCTGTACCTGCTGCCTGACGACAAAACGCATCTTGCCTTTTTCCGTCGTTCAGGATATAATATTGATATCCAAAAGCGGTCCGACATCGTAAGAACCACAGCGGCCGAAGGGCAGCTGTTTACCGGCAGGCACCGTATTACCGGACAAGGAGTGTAGAGATGGAAAAAATCCTGATTGTTGACGACAGCGCTGTGCAGGCGACCCAATTGAAGCTTATTTTGGATACCGATTATGATATTACGGTTGTGCAGACCGGCGAAGAAGGGCTGCGCCAGGCAAGCTCCGGGGAATACTCCCTGATCCTGCTGGATGTCGTAATGCCGGGGATGGATGGCTTTATGCTGCTCAAGCGGCTGCAGGAAGAGGTCGTCACTCACCATATCCCTGTTATTTTGATCACTAGCCTTGCAGATATCGAGAGCGAGCAGCATGGCCTGATGCTGGGCGCAGTGGATTATATTACAAAGCCATTCCATCCGCTGATCGTAAAAGCCAGAGTCCATACCCATATCAATCTCTATCAGTACCGCCGGCAGATTGAATACCAATCCATGACCGACCAGCTGACCGGGGTTGCCAACCGGCGCCGCCACGACCACTACAGCCTGATGCGCTGGCAGGAAGCAATCCGCATGCAAATCCCTTTTTCCATCTGTATGTTTGATATCGACTGCTTTAAAATATATAATGATACCTTCGGGCACCCTGCCGGCGACCGGGTCATCATCGACGTGGCCAACACAGTATCCGCGCATTTGCGGCGCAGCACCGATTTTTTTGCACGCTACGGCGGAGAGGAGTTTGTCGCCTTCCTGGTCAATGACACCTGCAGCAAGGCCTTTTCACACCTGA
>CANPPM010000153.1 GCA_947575935.1 uncultured Butyricicoccus sp.
GACCAGTTTACCGAAACGATGGCAGATATCCAACGCCGGGCTGTCTTTGAAGGCCGGGAACTGCAGACTGCCTGAACCCAATCCGTCTTTCAAAATTCAGACAAGCAAGGTGTATTTTACATGAAGGAGCTTACACTGAACGCGTACGCCAAACTCAATCTTACCCTTGATGTGCTAACCCGTCTTCCAAACGGCTATCATACCGTACGGATGGTCATGCAGTCCATCAGCCTGCATGACGACGTAACCATCCGGCTGGACGGCTCTGGAAAAACCTCCCTGCGCTGCTCGCTCCCCTATCTCCCCGCCGACCATACCAACCTTGCGTGGCGGGCTGCCGCAGCGTTTTATACTGCCATTGGCCAGCCCGACCCCGGGACGGCGATTTCTATTCAAAAACGCATCCCCGTCGCGGCCGGGCTGGCCGGCGGTTCCACCAACGCTGCGGCCGTCCTGCGCGCGCTGGACACACTGCACGGTACTGCGCTCGGGGATCGCCGGCTGTGTGAGATCGGCCTCACACTGGGCGCGGATGTCCCCTATTGCCTGCTTGGCGGTACAATGCTGGCAGAAGGCATCGGCGAACGGTTAACGCGCTTGCCAGACTGCCCGGAAGGATGGGTCGTGCTGATCAAGCCTCCATTTTCGGTCTCAACCGCCGCAATTTACGCAGAAATGGACGCCCATCAACCCACTGCAAGGCCAGATACAGAGGGCATGCTGAACGCACTGAAAACCGGCGACCTACCGGGAATCTGCCATCGTCTGTACAATGTCATGGAAACGGTCACCGGAAGCCATCACCGACAGATTGGTGAAATCCGCGGGCGGCTTCTGGACTGCGGCGCGCTTGGCGCAGTCATGAGCGGCAGTGGCCCGACCACCTACGGCCTGTTTTTGGAAGAGAAACAGGCGCAAGCTGCCTTTGAGCGACTGAAAACTGAATATTCCGAAATTTTTCTTTGCAAAATTATGTAAACCTGTATAAAATGCGCCGCCTCCGTCAATCCTTGGGGTAATACATCAGATTGACGGAGGTTTTCTCATGAAATACGGTATGATAAAACGCTTGGAGGCCGGGCTGCTGGTCATGGTCACCGTTTTGTTTTTATACGCGCCTGCAAATACTACCAAAGACAGCGAACAGACGCCCGAGCTCCGGTTCCGTACCTTTGAGCTGGTACAAGAGCTCCGCGACTGGTTTGACGCCGCCTTTTCATAACTCCAAAAGCGCCTTTGCCCGCCCCCTCGCTGGAAGCGGCGCAAAGACGCTTTTCTTGTAAACCCCTAAGCCCAGGGCGGCTACCAGGCTTTGCAGCCCTCCAAAAGCGCCTGCAGCTCCTGCAGAAACATCGAGGTATGATAGCCATCCGCCGCAGCGTGATGAATGTGAAAACAAAACGGCAGTTCGTATTTCCCACCGGACTCCGTATATTTCCCAAAGGTAATCACTGGAAAAAACATTGATCTCGGACCGGCTGTATCATGCGCGACAGCAGTGAAATCCAACCAGGGGACACAGGATACAGGGCAAAAGTTCTCCGGCCTACCCGGCTTGGTCTTTACCCCTTTTACCTCCCGCCATTCCTCCATATCCCGGAGTACCGTAGCATAAAAGGCGGAAAAATCAGGGGAATACGCACTCCAAATATCGGAAAACGTGTGATCATCCGGATGAAAAATCGTATAGGACGGATGACAAACCTCATAATAGCCCAACACGCCGTCCCGATACGCCATACGGAGTTCCTGCCGCCCATTCACCGCCCGCATAACTGCATACAGCATCGCAGGATAAAACCGCAGCCCGTTCAAACGGGTAAACTGCCGCAGCGCGGTCACATCCAGCCGGACTGTCACCGCATAATTGGTCCGAATCACATGAGTGTAATATTCAAAGTGCGGCGCACGCGGCCATTTCGCAGTATCAATCGGATGAAATTCCAACCGTTACATCCCCTTTTCCAACATATATCAAACAGAAAGAAACCGCCTCTGTCGAGGCGGTTTCCATGGTGGACACTGGGGGGCTCGAACCCTCGACCTTCCGCACGTCAAGCGGATGCTCTTCCAGCTGAGCTAAGTGTCCAAATCAGGCGGCCAGCAAATCAGCCGCCATTTTTTACTTTTCGTCTTGCGCGCCGGCAGCTTCTACAAGCGATTCGGCCAATTCCTCATCGGTCAAATCAGAAAGATCGAACTCTAGTTCCTCCCCGCAGGCAGGACAAACAGTAGAACCCTCTGACAGCAATTCATCGTCCATGTAAATCACTTCATTACAAGTCGGACAAATCACCTGATAAAGCGCCTCTTCCTCGTCAGACAGCTCTTCGTCACCGAGAAAATCCTCTTCTACAGCACTGAGCTCCTCATAAAGGTCTTCCACCTCTTCTGTAAGCTCAGCATTGCGCTCCTCTAAATCACTTACACTCTCTGCAAGCTCTTCCAGAACCGAGAGAAGCGCTTTCCAAAGCTTTCCTTCCTTTTTGCCGGCGTCTAACTCCATACCTTCCAACAGGCCCCGCAGATATGCGACATGTTCGGTCACAGTCATCCTTACACCTCCGGACAAAAAGCCACTCTATCAATCATTAACCCTTTGCGCGCTCAAGATACTCCCCTGTGCGGGTGTCGATCTTGATCCGGTCGCCAGTCTCGATAAAAAGCGGTACAGAAACAGTCGCCCCGGTCTCAACCGTCGCGGGCTTCAGCGTATTAGTTGCTGTATTCCCCTTAAAGCCTGGATCCGTCTCCGTAATTTCAAGCTCCACAAACAGCGGAGGCTCTACCGCAAAAACGCTGCCCTTATAGGAAAGAACCTTACAGTTCATATTTTCGGTCACAAACCGGAAATCATCGCCCAGCGTCGACTTGTTAATCGGCAGCTGCTCATAAGTCTCAGTATCCATAAAATAATACAGATCGCCATCCGCATAAAGATACTGCATCTCTTTCCGCTCCACATAAGCGGGCTCGTACTTATCAGAAGGATTGAACGAACGCTCGGTAACCGCGCCGGTAATCACATTTTTCATCTTTACACGGACAAACGCCGCGCCTTTGCCGGGCTTCACATGTTGAAATTCGACAACCTGCAAAACCTGACCGTCCATTTCAAATGTAACGCCGTTGCGAAACTCGCCAGCAGAAATCATACGATACAAACCTCCAAAGTAGAAGTGCTGTTCATCAGCTTTCTTATCTTACAATATTTTTCCCGAATATGCAAGCCTTTTTTTTATTTTTTTTAAAAAAATTTTTACGGATCTTCAACACGCTCGATCAGCAGTTCCTCCACCGCTACCGAAATGCGCGTATCAGACAGCTCTTCCGCGATGCTTTGCGCCGCTTTTGCTACAAATTGATCCATATCCTCCGCCCATGCGCCTTCAGTGCTCAGGCTGTCCATCGCATCCTGCAGCGCCATGCGGAAGCCTTCCAACAGAAGCGCTACATCATTTTCAACGGTATCCTCCCCCAAAACCTCCCAGCAAACCGTACAGCGCACCTGGACCTGCCTGTCCAGCTGGACGAACAAGGTCCCCTCCGAAACAATTCCACGCGTTGCCATAATAACCTGCGTACCCTGTGTCCCAACCTCAAGCAGCGTCTGCCGCCCCACCGGCCCGCTGCATCCCACAAGCAGCAGCAGCACCGGCAGCAGCCAGGCCCTTCGGAACCCAACCATAGAACCCTCCCGCCCCTTTCCCAGATGACAAACAAAAAGCGCGGCTCCGGCCCGCCCCCAAAGCCTGCCGCGCCGCCCATTCAAAATTTGGACGCCCGCTCTGCCTCCATATGCAAAGCGCATAGCCCGCCAAGCAGCAGCGACGCGCCGGCTGCCAGAAGCAGAATCGCACGGCGCGTCCAGGATTTGCGTTGGAACTCCTCTGCACGCGCATTCTCATCCACAAATTCCAGCAATGCCTGCGCAAATTCCGCAGGCTCCCCAAACGCCTCTGTCAGCTGGCGACGGCATGCATGCGGATTTTCCTGAAAAAAAGCATCTACAAACCGATATGCCCTGCGTCCCAGCCGGATCTGACACGCATATGAGCAGGGAACCCGCCTTACCGTCTCATACAAATATAACAGAATCTGCAAACGATTCATCTCTTCTCCTCCTGACCTTCGGCCGGATGCGCAGCTGACTGCAGCAAAGCATCCACCCCGCCCGTAAACCGCTGATAGCAATCCAGCAAACTGTCCAAATACGCGCTGCCCGACTCGGTAATGCCATAATACTGCCGCCGCCTTCCGTCCGGCGCAACACGCTTCGGCAGGCGCTCGCTGAGATACCCATAATCCAGCATCCGATACAACGTCGAATATGGAAACACAATCCCGCACCGGCCGCCGCTTCGCCGGCGCAGCTCGCTGCTGATCTCTCCGGCATACATGTCACGTTCACGCAGCAGCAGCAGCACCAGCATTTCCGTAACCGACTTTTTTAAGTTATCCTCCATTCCGGCGGAGGAACCGCTTTTCCTAGACCTAGGCTGCATCATTTCACCCCACTGCCGCTTTTTTTATTGTATCAGATTTCCCTTTCCCCCGCAAGCACAATTCTTTCCCGGGAAAAGCGCTTTTCTAAAAGATGCCTCTTATCCCCAGGGCGGCGTCCCTGCGCCGCCCTGCTTTTCAGCGCCTCCTGCCGTGCCGCCCGTATTTCTGCATGCAATTGATCTGACCGGCAGTTGGTCCCCGCTTCTGTTTCTCATTGCCTATCACTCCTATTTTTGTAATAACAAAATTTTTTATTGACAAAAAACATCGCCCGCATTATACTAAAAAAAACCGCAAATTTTAAATGGTGCCGATAGCGCCGGTAAAAAGGAGGAGTCTTTATGTATGCACTGTTGAGTATCTGGTGTGGCCTGGCAAGTCTGCTAATCCCTGGATATGCGTTGCTGAGCCGCCACAACAGGCCGTATGCATCCACCGTCAGCCTTTGCCTGTGTGCAGCCGCGATTTACTTCCAAATGTTAGAATATGAACTCTTCATCCAGAACCACGACTGGGCCGGACTGCTCGATATCAGCCATATGGAATCCATCGTTTCCGGCGCGCTTCTCATCTCCGCAGTCCTCTTGAATGCGCTGGCCTGGCTGCTGCTGGAACGCAGGAAAAAATGAACTCGGGCGCACAACCATCCTAACGGCAAGCGCTTTTACCGCCAGGGCGCTCCAGAATCTCCTGTCTTTTGCTCCCTTCTCCAGCCTGAACAGCTCCCGCTTAAAAAACACGGCTTTTCGCCAAATCCGCTGCGCGTCAGAAACGATGCGCAGCATTTTTTTGCGTACCCTCCGTACAAGGCGCCTGTCCCCCGCGGAGGGATGCCGCCCCCTCCCCGGCGCACACTGCCTGACGCAGCTTTTAAAACGCCGCCTTACAAAGCCTGGCGCAGGGTAAAAAACACTTCACCCTTTGCCGTTCCTATGATATAATGAACAAAACAGTTTCCCAATCAGAGGAGGAAGTCAATCAATGGATTTCAAAGATCGCGCCCTGCGCGCGCACGAAGAATGGGCCGGCAAAATTGAAGTGATCGCCCGCTGTGCAGTCAATTCCCGCGACGACCTTTCCGTCGCCTACACCCCCGGTGTAGCCGAACCCTGTCTGAAAATCAAAGAAGATGTGTCCCTGAGCTACAAATATACCCGCCGTCATAATCTGGTTGCAGTCATTACAGATGGTACCGCCGTACTTGGCCTTGGCGATATTGGCCCTGAAGCCGGTATGCCGGTCATGGAGGGAAAATGCGCGCTGTTCAAAGCATTTGCCGATGTAGATGCTTTCCCGATCTGCGTCAAAAGCAAGGATGTCGACGAAATCGTGCGTACCATCGAGCTGATCTCGGGTTCTTTCGGCGGCATCAACCTGGAAGATATCTCTGCCCCCCGCTGCTTTGAAATCGAACGGCGGTTGAAAGCGGTCTGTGATATTCCGGTTTTCCACGACGACCAGCACGGCACGGCAGTCTGCTGCGGCGCCGCGCTGCTGAATGCCTGCCGTCTGACCGGTCGAAAAGTAGAAGAGATCAAAATGGTCGTTAACGGCTGCGGTGCAGCGGCAATCGCGGTTACCCGCTTCCTGATGTTCCTAGGCGTGAAAAACATCACCATGGTAGAACGTTTCGGCATCGTTTGTGAAGGTGACGACCGGCTGAATCCAGCGCAGGCCGAAATGGCGGCCCTGACCAACCGCGCCCACCAGACCGGCGTCTTAGCCGATGCGCTCAGGGGCGCAGACGTCTTCTTCGGCATGTCCGCCCCACAGGTAATGACCGCTGAAATGGTGTCTACCATGGCAAAAGATCCGATGGTATTCGCCATGGCAAATCCGGTTCCGGAAATCTGGCCCGAGGACGCGAAAAAGGGCGGCGCCGCCGTCGTCGGCACCGGGCGCTCGGATTATCCCAATCAGATCAATAACGTGCTCGCCTTCCCCGGCATCTTCCGAGGGGCGCTTGACGTGCGCGCCTCCGATATCAACGAAGAAATGAAGCTTGCCGCTGCACGCGCCATTGCAGCCTGCGTCCCAGACAGCGCACTAAGCGCCGAGTACATTATGCCAATGGCCTTTGACCCGCAGGTCATCCGCGCCGTTGCGGATGCAGTCGCTGCAGCCGCACGCAAATCCGGGGTTGCACGCATTTAAAACGCCGCGTGCATTGTTCAATTTGCTCAAAAGTTTCGTGCGTTTTGAGCAAATTGTGTTGACTT
>CANPPM010000154.1 GCA_947575935.1 uncultured Butyricicoccus sp.
TTCTCCGCCTTAATCCGCATATGGAGTTTGTCATTTATACGCTTGATTTTCGGTGCGCTGCGTCGGTTCCTGCGTTATTTGAGCAGTATGGAATTGGGGAAATCGAAGTCATTCAGCTGGCGGTGTCCCGGCTTTCCGCTAAAAATACATTTGTGGACGAGCCTGCGCCGTGGCTGATTTCGGGTAGGGCGTAGCCGGCCCCAGGCGTCCGGTGCAATACAGGCGCGCCGGACGCTTTTTTGGACTGAAGTGATGCTGTTCTAAAATCAAGGCTTGCAAAATAGCTGGAAATGTGTTATTCTGTTAAAGTGACGGTGCACAAACTGGGGTAGGCTGCCTGCATGTCGGCTTGCTGTTGGCTCCTGATTCACTGGGGGCCGCCGTCTGGCGGTATTTTCCCGCTGCACCCGGCATTTCCGCTTGTAGATACAGGCGCTGAAGGGTGCGAAAAAACATTTGATAGGAGCGCGGTTATGCAAGTATCAGAAATTATTGTATTTATCATCTACTTAGCGTTCATGCTGTCCATTGGCGTCTACTTTTTCTTTAAGAATAAAGACGGCGGCGAAAAGACGTATTTCCTTGGCGGGCGGCAGATGGGCGCATGGGTCACAGCCCTTTCGGCAGGCGCGTCGGATATGAGCGCGTGGGTGCTGATGGGCCTGCCGACTTCTATTTATGCGCTGGGCCTCGGCCAGGTGTGGATTTCGGTTGGCCTTGCAATTGGCTATACGCTCAGCTGGATCTATCAGGCGCCGCGCCTGCGTCGTTTTTCGATCGTTGCGAATGATGCGATTACGGTTCCACAGTATCTGACCAACCGTTTTTTGTCGCGTTCACGGGCGCTGCAGATGATCTGCGCCGCTGTCTTTCTGGTGGCCTATACGATCTATTCAGCTTCCAGTATCAAGGCCTGCGGCACGCTGTTTAATACGGTCATCGGGATGGATCCCACGCTTGCGATGTATTTGGCGGCGGTTATTATCATCAGTTATACCTTCCTTGGCGGTTTCTCGGCCGTATGCTGGACCGATTTTTTTCAGGGTATGCTGATCCTCGGCGCGATGCTGATTGCTCCGATTTTTGCGGCGGCCAGCCTGGAGGCAACTGCCGGCGCGGCGATTCCCGGCGAATACTGGAACGCGTTTACTAGTTGGAAGGATATTGTATCCGGTTTGGCGTGGGGCCTTGGCTATTTTGGGATGCCGCATATCATTATCCGCTTTATGTCGCTGAAGTCGCAGCGGGAGTTGAAAAAATCCGCAAAGATCGGCATTGCCTGGACGGCGCTGATTGTGCTGTTTGCTGCGCTGATTGGCATTATTGGACGCATGTTCCTCGGCTTCGATGAAGCGATCAACCAAAACTCGCTGGTGTTTATCGCAATTGTGCGCCGGATCTTCCCAGGCATCATTTCGGGTATCCTGCTGTCCGCTGTTCTGGCCGCTTCGATGAGTACTGCAGACAGTCAGCTGCTGGCGGCGGCCTCGGCTTTTGCCAGCGATGTCTATAAGCCGGTTATTCGCAAGAATAAGGCGAGTGATAAGGAAATGCTGTGGATTGGCCGTGCCGTGGTAGCAGTGATCGCGGTTTTTGCGCTGCTGATTGCATCCAATCCGAACGCGGGCTCTATTATGGATTTGGTGTCCAATGCATGGGGGATGTTCGGTGCATCGTTCGGCCCGACCATCATGTTGAGCCTGTTTTGGAAGCGCCTGAGCTTTAAAGGTGCGGTTGCGGGCATTCTAGTGGGCGCTGCGGTTGACATTGGCTGGCTGTTGTTCCTTGCGTCGACCGGCATTTATGAGCTGCTGCCCGGTTTTGTCGCAGGCTTGGTTGCCGCAGTGATTGTGTCGTTGTGCACCGGTGCGCCAGGGCGTGATGTGCAGGCGCTCTTTGACAAGGCTGTACGGTATCAGGAGTGAGAACCTGTTTGCATTGGCAAAAAGCGGCTGTTCCCTACAGCGATTCTTCTTTCGATTTTTGGTGAAAATTATGTAGAGCGGCCAGCTGGCAACATGTATTGCCGGCTGGCCGCTTTGTTGTGGATTTGCGGTTGGTTTTGCCTGGGTGTGGAGCCGCTTTCACTGCGGCGCTGCGGATGCTTTCTGCTCTGTGGTATGTCAGACTTGAAGTGACGTTTGCGGGGTTCCTGCTGCAGATGTGAAAAAAGGTGGAAATTTATTGACGGATATGGTATGATAATGATAGGATCCGTGAAAGGAGGCGATCATATGTCCGACCATACTTTGCCGGCGCTCAGTGCAAACGGACGCAGGCTGATTCAAAAGCTTGCCGGGTTGCCCCGCGGCTGGCTGACTGCCGCTGCGCTTGCGGAGGCGATCGGTGTCAGCCGCCGAACGGTTCTGCGTGAGCTGCCAGGGGTTGAGCGCTGGCTGACTGCCGCAGGCTTCCGGTTCCTGCGCAGCCCCGGGCAGGGGCTGCTGTTAGATGAAGATGACCGCGAATCGCTGTTGGCGCTGCTGGATACCGGTGCAGCCCAAGATATCCCGCGTGAGGAGCGCAGGCGCCGGTTGCTGGCAGCCTTACTTGCTGCTCGTGAGCCGCGGAAGGCTTACGCGCTTTCCCGTGAGCTGGCGACCTCAGAGCATATGCTTTCTGCCGATCTGCAGTGGGCGGAAGATTGGCTGCGTCCGTATTCTGTACAGCTTTGCCGCCGTCCTGGCGTTGGGTATTGGCTAGAGGGCGCGCCTGATAAACGCCGCCGTGCGGCCAGCGCGCTGCTCCGTTCACAGATGCCCGAGCAGGCGCTGCGTATGGGCAGGCCGCCCACGCTGCCCGGCCTGCTTTCCCCTAAAGTTGCCGGTAAGGTCTGGGATACGTTGCGGGCCTTTGAGCGCGCGGAAGGGCTTTATTTTAGTGACGCCGGATTTCTCTCGCTGGCGCTGCATTGCGCGCTTTCGGTTGAGCAGATGCGGGCAGGCAGTTGGGCGCCCTCTTCGGCGGAAAAAAATGTCAGTCTGCGCCGTGCGTCCCGGCTGGCCGCACAGCTGGAGCAGGCTTTTGGGATCGAGCTGCCGCCTGCTGAGTTGCGCTGCCTTGCGCTGTATCTGGAGGCCTATGGAGGCGCCCATGATCCGGATGACTGGGGCAGCGCCACCGAACTGGAGCTGCGTGATATAGCAGTGCAGCTATGCTGTTTCGTCTGGAACAGGGCGTCCCGGTTGAGAATCCACAGCTGACTGTCATTCAGGCGGAATATGCGCCTATTTGGCGTGCTACTCGTGCTGCCTGTGACGCTGTTGAACAAACGTTGGGCCTGCCGCATATTCCAGATGCTGAAGCGGGTTTTTTGGCGATGCATTTTGGCGCAGTGTTCGAACGTGATTCGATGGCCCGTATGCGCGTATGTACCATGGTGGTGTGCCCATTTGGTATGGCGTCCAGCAAGTTCCTTGCGTCCCAGTTGCTGCGTGAATTCCCCAGTTTGCATATTACGGCGAGCGGGTCGACCCGTGGGCTTTCGCCTGAGAAGCTGCGGAGCCAAGGGATCGACTTGTTGGTGTCTACCGTACCGCTGGATATTGCGTTTCCACATGTGTGTGTTAATGCAGTCCTGCAGGAGCAGGATCGGGCTCTACTGCGGGATGCGTTCGAACGGGTGCAGGTTACGCCGCTGCCGGCCGTAAAGGAAGAGCGGCCGGCCCACGATGACGGCCTGCGCTATGCGGGGCAGCTGAGTGCGGCTTTGCTGGAGCTGCTTGCGACCCTGCGCATCGAGACCGTCCGCCTGCCCGCAACTCGGGGGGTGCTGATTGCGGAGGCGGCGCGATTGTTTTCCCCCGAGGCGCCGGAGCCGGTTGAGCGTGCGCTTCTTCGCCGGGATGCGATGGGGGATACGTATATTAAGCCGCTCTTTGCGCTGCTGCTGCACTGTAAAACAAACCGGGTCCCGGGCTGCCGCTTAGGCTATTTGCGGGCGGAGCCCCCGGTCTATGAGGAGGGCAGGGCGATTTTGGGGGCATTAGTTCTGCTCGCACCGGATGTGGAAGAAAATGTGATGGTTGAGGTGATGCAGGCGGTCAGCGCGCTGCTGATCGAGGAGCCTGCGTTGATTGCGGCTTTGCGTGACGGCAGCTTGGTCCGTGCAGCCGCTGTGCTGGAGCAAGGGCTTAGCCGCCGATTCCGCGATGCACTGCATCGGAAGTGGCAGGGATAAAGCCGCAGGGCGTTTCTGGACGGGCTAGGGGGCTCGGTATGCGGAAGCGCCAAGCGGTTGCGTATGGCTTGTCTGGATCAGTATGAATAAAAGGCCTGTATTTCACATGGCAGGACCGGGGGACGCAGGGCGGGATAACGCCTGCGCGGTCCGCGCCCGATCTTTGTGAATACAGGTTTTTTAGGATCTCTGTTTTATTGCCGGCCGTTGGGCGAAATTTTGTTTGAAAGTGGATGGAATGTCGGATAGGAAGGTTTTTTTATTTGCGTTTTCCACATTTTATGATGCTTTGAAATAACTGCGCCAAAATTATGTAAAATTGTTTGTAAAATGTATTCTGCAGCCTGTATAAGAGCAAATCTGCATTCAAATACTAAGCGCAAAACGAAGGAGTGAAAACCATGAAAAAGTTGATGACAGTACTGCTTGCGTGTATGCTCTGCGCTGGGCTGTTGGCCGGCTGTGGCAATCGCAATAATGGCGCAGCCAGCACCGACCCGAATACCAATGGAAACGGCACGGTGGGGAATGATGTGAACGGCGGCGGTGTAAATGATCAAAACGGTACAACCAATGGGAACAATGTTACCGGCAACGCAGCTGGCGCTGGTACTGGTGCGACCGATGGGACAACCGGGACCGACATTACCGGTGCAGCCGATGGGAACGACGGGAATACCGGCATGGCAGACGGTGACGGCAATACGATTGGCGACGACATTCGGGATGGTGTAGATGATATCGGCGATGATATCCGCGACGGCGTGGATGATCTTGTCGGCGACAACAACAACCGGTAAAAAAAACCGGGACAGCTCATAGCGAGCCGTCCCGGTTTTTTTCGTGGGGTTGCTCCCTGCCTGAATGGGCAGGAAAGAAAATGCTTTTTATGCCTTTTTCGCGTTCTTGCGCATGTCGAGGATAACGGAACCGACAATGATAAGGCCCTTGACGATATTTGTCATGTTGTCGTCAACCTTCAGCATTACGAGGCCGTTATTGATAACGCCCAGAATCAGGATACCAGCCATAACGCCAGAGGCGCGGCAGATACCACCTGTGTGGGAGGTGCCGCCGACCGTTGCCGCCGCGATTGCGTCCAGCTCATAGTTCAGGCCGGAGTTTGCTGGGTCGGCAGAGCCTGCACGGCCTGCCAGCAGCATGCCTGCAATTGCCGCGCAGACCGAGCACCAGACGTAGACCAAAATCAGGTTCTTTTCAACATTGATACCGGCTACGCGTGCCGCCTGGTCGTTGCCGCCGATGGCATATACGTTCTTACCAAAACGGGTCTGTGTGAGCAGGAAAGCCGCAATGGCAAACATGATCAGGAAGACAATGATGATCACCGGGAAGCCGCCGATGCGGCCCGCACCCGGATAACGGAAGCTGTCAGACAGGTTGGAAACCGGGCGGTTGGTGAAGATCTTTGCGCCCGCACGGCAAATCAGCTGGCCGCCGAGGGTTGCGATGAAGGGGGGGATTTTGGTGTATGCGATGATTGCGCCGTAAATCGCACCAATACCTGCGCCGAGAGCCAGGCCGATGAGGAAAACGACGGGAGCCGGCAGCGTGCCGACGCCAGGAAGGACTGCGTTTGCGTAATCAGCCGGCTGCACAAGCGCCGCGGTGATGCAGGCAACCAGGCCGGCAGAGGAACCGATGGTCAGGTCGATACCCTTGGAAAGAATAGCGAACATAACACCGAATGCCATAATACCCTTGACGGCCTCGCCGGAGAGCAGGGTAAGCAGGTTGTTGACGGTGAAGAAGCTCGGCTGGGCAATGCCCATGATAATAACCAGTACAATCAGTACCAGCCAGATAGAATTTTGCGAGATAAATTTCTTGCTGTCAAATGTCTTATTCATGTATAACCCCTCTTTCTTAATTTCCCGCAGCTGGCTTATAAGGCTCTTCGCTGGTGGCGTATTTCAGAATCAGCTCGGACGAGAAGTCCTTCCGGTCGACGACGGCCGTCATGATACCTTCATGCATGACGACGATACGGTCGCTCATCCCCATAACTTCGGGCAGTTCGGAAGAGATCATAATGATCGCCTTACCCTCGCCCGCCAGCCGGGTGATCAGCGAATGGATTTCGGCTTTTGCGCCGACGTCAATGCCGCGCGTCGGTTCGTCAACGATCAGGATATCCGGATTGGTCAGCAGCCAGCGCCCGACAAGCACTTTCTGCTGATTGCCGCCCGACAGGTTCTGGATCGGGGTCATAATGGTGGGGGTCTTTGTATTCAGTTTTTTCACATATTCCTCGGTATCCTCGCTCATCTTCTTGTCGTTGAGTGGGAAACCATAGTTTTTCAGGCTTGCAAGGACGGTGTTTTCCTTAATGCTCAGCAGGCCGACAATGCCGTTACCGCGCCGGTCCTCGGTTAACAGCGCAATCTTGTTGGCGATGGCCTGCTCGGGGGATTTGATGTTCAGCTCCTGTCCGTCCTTATAGATTTTGCCGCCTGTCTTGGTTCG
>CANPPM010000155.1 GCA_947575935.1 uncultured Butyricicoccus sp.
CGGAAAAAGGACCGTTGTTTGGGCGTATTGACATTTTTCAAACAAGCCCTAGCCTCGTTCCCTATATTTTTGCGGCAGCTCCGCACCTACAGACAGCATGGCAAGCGCCCGCTCCCCATCCATCGCAAAACAGATAGCCAAGACCCGTACAGCGCGTAGAGACAACCCCCAAGCCGGCGCCAGGCAAAGCCAATGGGGCCCCAAAATGCCGGATGGGCTGCAGCGAACGCCAACAAAGTACGACGGCAACCGCTGCGCCGTTTGGAGATAACGCTATTTTCAAACGGCGCCTCAGCCACGTTTTTTCCTGGCCCTCGCCCATCCCCGCTTCTTTTGCGGCGGATGCCGTCCGGCAGACGGCGCGGCGCGCCCCCCATGCTCATCCGGTTTGGGCGGCTGCCACCCTGGAGGCGGCTTCACCAAGCACCCTTTCCCGTAGCCAATCAAATCTTCCCTGCCTGCCTCGCGCAGCGCTTCCAATACCAGCTTCCGTTTGTCTGTCCGGCGCCATTGCAGCAGCGCGCGCTGCATCGCCTTTTCGCGGGGCGTCTTGGCGACGTAAACCGGCTGCATTGTACGCGGATCAATCCCGGTATAATACATCGCAGTGGACAGTGTCCCCGGCGTGGGATAGAAATCCTGCACTTGCTCGGGCATATAACCGATTTTGTTCAAATAGCAGGCCAAATCAACTGCATCCTGCAGCGTCGCGCCCGGATGTGACGACATCAGATACGGCACAAGATACTGCTTTCGTCCCAGCTTTTCATTGATGCGGGTATAGCGCTTCCGAAATTCCTCATAGACGGAAAAAGAAGGCTTCCCCATATAAAAAAGCACATTATCGCTCATATGCTCGGGCGCGACCTTGAGCTGCCCGGAAATATGATGCTGCACCAGCTCCATAAAAAAGGTGTCGTCCCTGTCGGCCATCATATAATCATACCGCAACCCGGAACGCACAAATACCTTTTTCACCCCTGGCAGCGCCCGCAGCCTGCGCAGCAACGCGAGATAATCACGATGATCCGCCTCCAGCTGCGGGCAAGCGCGCGGAAACAGGCAGCGGCGCTCCACGCACAGGCCCTGTTTTTCCTGTTTTTTACATGACGGATGCCGGAAATTTGCAGTCGGCCCCCCTACGTCATGAATATACCCCTTAAATCCAGGCATTTGTATCATCTGTTCTGCCTCGCGCAGCACCGATGCGTGGCTGCGTACCGATAGGTAACGCCCCTGGTGAAACGCAAGCGCACAAAAATTGCACGCCCCAAAGCAGCCGCGATTATGGATAATGGAAAACTGTACCTCTGCGATTGCAGGCACGCCGCCCAACGTCTCATAGGAGGGATGATATGCACGGGTATAGGGCAAGCCGTACACCCGGTCCATCTCTTCGGTCGTAAGCGGCAGCGCGGGCGGGTTCTGCACCAAGACGCGACGGCCATGACGCTGCAGCACCGCCTTGCCGGTCACATGATCCGCCTGATCGTACTGCATCTTAACCGAACGGGCATAGGCCGCTTTGTCCGCACAGACCTCCTCTAGGGATGGGCACTCGACCGTCGGGAACGACGCTGCAGGCGCAGACGAAACATAGGCGGCGCCACGCACATCCCGCAGCGCTTCCGCCCCGCTCAAGCCGCGTTTCAAATTCCCGGCGAGGGCAACGACCGACCGCTCCCCCATGCCATACATCAGACCATCCGCGCCCGAGGTCAGCAGAATAGAAGGCATCACCTGATCCGACCAATAGTCATAATGCGCAAAACGGCGAAGCGAAGCCTCCAGGCCGCCGAGATAAACCGGCAGCCCGGGAAAAGCGCGGCGGGCCAGCATTGCATAGACTGTCGCAGCGCGGTCAGGCCGTTTCCCCCCCAGCCCGCCTGGGGTGTAGGCATCATCATGGCGGCGCTTTTTCGCAGCGGTATAATGGGCAACCATAGAGTCGATGTTGCCGGCGTTCACCAATACGGCATACCGCGGCCTCCCCATCGCCAGGAAATCACGTTCATCCCGAAAATCGGGCTGGGAGAGAATGGCGACACGATATCCAGCCGCCTCCAAGACACGGGAAATGACCGCAGTGCCAAAAGAAGGATGGTCGATATACGCATCGCCGGTAACCAACAAAAAATCACAGTAATACCAGCCGCGCGCCTCCATCCCGGCACGGCTGATAGGTAAAAATTCACTCATATAAGGCCTCTCACAAGCGGGTCACAGCTGCACCCGTTCCGGTTTGCCGGATTCATAAAGTTCGTGCCGGATTGCGGCGAACATCTCCTCCGCCATATTCAGGTAACGGCGTACCATGTATTCATCGATCTCAAGCGGCAGGTCGGTGGGATACCGGGTTTCGATGTAAAGGTTGTTCAGCATGGCGCTTTCCTCCAAATACGCCTCAAAACACGCCTCTACCAGCACAGCCTGACGGCAAAGGTACGTCAGGTTATGCCCATCAAAATGGCGGCCGGTACGATACAGCAGAAAACCCTTGAGCGCCTTTTCAATCGCCTGCTGGCAGTGAAAGGCAATATTGCACGGATCACCGCCCCAGGTGAGCAGGATGCGGGCAGACTGCAGGTCGCACAGGGCCTTATCCAACCATTTATAATAGTAAACGCTGTCGCGGCCGCCTTTACGGCGTCGACTCATAAATAACCCTCCCCCGACGCCCAATCCACGCGGCATAGCTGCTGGGGTCTTCAAGCAGCGCCGTCCACTCGTCATGCGTATACAGTGTAAGGTTGACGGATACATTGCTTTCGATTGCCAGATACAGGCGCTGCATCAGCGCATTTTTATCCTCACAGGTAGGAACGACAATGCAAAAGCTGAGCGATTTCAGCTTATCGTTGGTTAACGTGCGCTTCTCCGCATAAAGGATCACGCGTTCGGGCGCGCACTCACGCAGGATTTGGGAAACTGCCTTTTCCAAGTCAAAACGACCTCCTTCTCACAGATACGAAAAAACGGCCCCAGGCGGGAGCCGCTCCCCCGCCTGGCCCTCTTGCTCCGGACTCCCTGTCCTGCTGCGGCAAACGCCTGCAAGCAGGGGCTGTTACCGGCGCTTCCCGTCAGGGATCGGGGAAAGCATGGCGGCCCCCTCAAAACGGGTCCTGCCCCCGGCCTCGCCAAAGACATAGCGGACCCCGGCTTCTTCTCCGGTCATCACGCGGAGCTGATCCCCGAACTGACTTTCTGCGGTATAATTCACCTGCAGGGCTGAAACAAAGCAATCACTCAGATTCAGATCCAGCCCATCTGAAAGGATATCGACAATCTTTACATTATTCACATGATTATTGACATCCAGATCGGAATAACAGACCGGATGCACATGGTGCTCACACAGGCTGGTACAAACCAGCCTGCCCGGGATCACCGCCGTGCCGGGGGTCAGGCTCAGATACTGCCGCGCCTGCGCGATAGAGGACGGACGAATAATCCGGTGGGTCTGCTGGTCAAGCACCGCCCAAGAGGAAATGGCGGCGCCGACCGGCTCGCCCTCCACCAAAAAATGAAAGGAACGCAGCCAAGCCGCCCCCTTGATGCCCGCACACCAAGTTTGGACCGTCAGGCGCTCATAAGGCAGCAGCGGGCGGGCCAGCTCGGTCTTCATACGGGACAGCACCCACAGCGCGCCGATCGCCTCCCGTCCAATGCCGATCTGATAGGCATGCAGCGTCGCCGCATCCTGCGCCAGGTCAAACAGGCAGGAAGGTCTGGCAATCCCGCGGTTGTCAATAAAGCCGAAATGGATTTCATACGTTTTCTCAAACGTATCGATGGGTTTCATGGTTTGAAGCTGCAAGGGTAAGACCTCCCGAAGCGGACGCCCCGCACACCGCAGGGTATCCTTTATTCATGAGTGATTGCATAGAGAAACAACGAAAACAGATCAAACAACGTGCCTGTTTCGGTAACCGGCGCGGGCGGCTCCACCGTGCCCGGCTGACCAGCCGGCAAGGTGGGAACTGTCGCAAAACGCTGCTTGACCGCCGCGGCAAGCGCAGGCGATCCGGCGAGCGATCCATACCGGAACTGGATGGTACCCGACGACTTGCCCGAGCTGTCAATCAGCGCCATCTGCCGCGCAAGCTCGTCCGGCCCGTACCATACGCTCTCGGGGTCGGTCGATTCGGCCGACCGATACGCGGCCAGCCCAATATAGAGCCTGACCCCGCTCCCCCTTGTGGCCTCATCCCACCAGTCCAGCAAAGTCTGGAAATCGGCCTTTTCAAACCCGATTTCCCAGTACAACTGTGGGCAAATATAGTCTACAATTCCATTCTGGACCCAAAACAGGCTGTCTGCATAAGACTCTGCGTAGGACGAATGCCCCTGGGTCGCACTGCCGCGCGGATTGTCAGACTGATTGTCCCAAATGCCGCCCGGGCTGATCCCAAACGATAGCTGCGGATCCGCTGCATGCAGCTTTTCATCCAGCTCGGCGACCAGCAGGTTGACATTGTTTCGGCGCCAGTCGCCCAGCTCCGAACCGCTGCCGCCGTAACGGGCATAGCTGGCGCTGTCGTCAAAATCGTCGCCGGGATAAAAATAATCATCCAGATGAATCCCATCCACCTCATAATTGCGGACAATCTCGACCGCACCGGCCACAACCAATTCCCGTACCTCGGGCAGCGCCGGGTCAAAATAATAATTGTCCCCATGCTTGACGACCCACTCCGGATGCTGCTTGGCCGGATTTGTTTCTGCAAGCGCCTCCCACTCGGTTTCCCCCGAACGGGTGATCCGATATGGGTTGATCCAAGCGTGCAGCTCCATCCCGCGCGCATGCGCCCCCGCCACCCAGTATGAAAGCGGGTCGAAGTTATTAGAAGGAGCCGTCCCTTGCGCGCCGGTCAGATATCTGCTCCAAGGAAAAAGGCTGGATTTATAGAGCGCATCAGCCGTCGGACGCACCTGCAGAAAGACTGCATTCAACCCCAGGCCGGCGCAGCGATCCAATATGGTATCGGCCTCGGCCCGAAGCGCAGAAGCACTCGTGGTGGCAGCCGAAGGATAGTCCAGATTATACACTGAGGAAACCCAGACGCCGCGCATCTGCGTATCGGTCGGAAGCACTGCAGCCCCTGCAAAGGGAATACAAAGCGCCGCAAGCAGCAGCACTGCCAAAATTCGCTTTCGCATGAAGGTTTCTCCTTTCCAAGAGAGGACAAATTTGCGGAATTTACTTATTTCATGGTAACACGAACGGCGGCAAAAGGCAAGGGCAGTTGACGGGATGTCACAAAAATGATATACTGGCGCTGCATCCATGTACGGCGGATCCCCGCCGGCGTCCATTTGCGCCGACAGGCTAGGATTAGAACACGATATGGAAGGGAATGGGGGCTGTTGACAAAGCCGCGCCGGATGGATGGCGCAGGAAATGTTTTGTCAGTCTGATGAACAACCGCAGAGAATCCTTGGCGCCTTTCCAGAGATTTCGCGGTAAAATCACGAAAACGATCCAAACCAGCCGCCGGCCGGCGGCTTTGTCAACAGCCTCAATGGGAAACGAGGTGCTTTCATGCAGAAAAAAATCTTGGCCCTGCACGACCTTGCAGGGCTCGGGCGGTCGTCGCTGGTCCCGATCATCGGGGTACTTTGCGCCATGGGCCACCAGTGTGTGCCCGTACCGACCGCAGTCTATTCCAGCCATCTGGGACTGCCCGGCTGGCATGGCTTTGACCTGACGGGTCTGATGCGCGCCGCAGCCGCTCAGTACGATGCGCTGGGGCTTCAGTTTGACGCGGTCTATGCAGGCTTTCTATCCTCTGCAGAGCAGGTTTCCCTGATCATCGAGACGGCGGAGCGGCTTTGTGCCGGCCTGCTGATTGTTGATCCCGTGCTGGGCGACAACGGCAGGCTCTACAGCAGCATAACGCCCGCACTGTGCGGGGATATGCCCCTGCTCTGCCGCCAAGCCGACGTGATCACCCCCAACAGTACCGAGGCGGCAGCCCTGCTGGGGCTGGATCTGTCCGCAGCGCCGTGCAATGCGGACGACGCATGCGCATGGGCGTTCCGTCTGTGGAAGCGCTTTGGCGCATCCGTCGTCCTGACCGGCCTTGCCCTGCAGGAAGGGATGCTGTCCGTTGCCTGCTGTAATCAGGGGGAAACCGCCTTGCTGCACCATCCACGCCTCGGCGCCAGCTACCCAGGAACCGGCGACCTCTTCACAGCCGTGCTGGCCGGCGGGCTGGTCTCGGGGGAAACACTCGTATCAGCGGCACAGCGCGCGGCAGACTTTGTCCGAGAATGCATTGCAGAAACGGAGCGGCAGACGGCAGACCGCCTGCAGGGCGTACAGTTCGAGCGGCAGCTCTGGCGGCTTTCCGAACCGCCCGCCCGGCAGTCCGCCGAATATGGCAAACCGGTCTCCTCCTCCCATAACAGCCCCTGACAATACGCTGTCAGCAAAATCCAGTTTTCGCAGGCGGGCCTCCGGCCGCCTGCCTCTGCGCCGCGCAAAAGGGTCCGGCCGCCGCCGCGGCGCGAGAATTTACAAAATGTTTCCGGAATTTGTTTGTCAAACCGCAGATTTGTGATATAATATCCAATGGATATCCTCCGGCCGGCCCGTGCCGGGGAGTTAGGGAAAGGCAGAAATTTGATTATGGCAAAATTTTTAGATAAGCTCTTCGGGACTTA
>CANPPM010000156.1 GCA_947575935.1 uncultured Butyricicoccus sp.
CTTTCCATAGCGTCTGTTTTAAACTTAGCAGTATGCCAAATTGGGACAAATTTTTTTGTTGGGTAAAGCGATTTTCCATAAGAATTTTAACAGATTGCAGAAAAATCAACGCCATTTCCCCAAGATGCTATGAGATAGCATTTCATACTTTTCAAAAAGACGCCAGCGCATGTCTTATCATCAGCAATGTGTACAGCGGTGAAAAACGTTCACTGCTTCAAAAAATTATTCGCATAAATTCTGCATAGACTTCAAACGAAACTGACACAGATTAGCAGAATAAAGGGTGCAAATGGGTAGATTGACAATATTAAGACATGATCTGGCGTCTTGTCTTTGCTTCATACATCAGCCAATGAGCGCGTCATAACGTCCGTTGCTGACCCGATTGGGGCTGATTGCCGCAAGCAAAGGCGGGCTGCCCCGTACTTCGTCTGGACGGAAAGCAAGCAGCAGTCCACTTTCTCTGCCCAGTGCACGGTAAGCTACCAAGCGGAAACGCATCCGGAGTCCACTGGGAATGCGTGTCAGCAGCGCTGGCGCATTGTCGGCCCTTAGTTCCTGCAGAAGCCAGGACAGTTCGGGCGGAAGTAGGCGTTCTGCAGCGGTGGGTTCCAGGATCAGTACCGGCAGCCCGGTGGCCGGGTCAAGCAGCTCATTTCCTGTATCGAAAAGAGCCGTCACCAGAGTTTCTTTCCCACAGAAAGAAAGTGTAATCTTCCGGGTATCTTTTTGAAGCAGCCCATGTTTTGCACTGCCTCGAAATAATAGGCCGGAGACTGCCCAACCGGTTGCTGCCGCCAGTGCGAGCGTACGCAGCGGCACTGCAATCCGGTACACGCCCGCACGGTACAATGTCTGCCCTGAAAATTCACTTGCCAGCAGGATTCCTCCTGCAAAGCCAAAGCTAACCCCGGCGAACAAAGCCAGCCGCCGAAGCAAATTTTGTCGCCCAAACGCTACCCAAACCAGGCACATACAGGATGCTAATCGGATGGGAAGCCATGCCGCATCTTCGAAAAGCAGCATCCCGGCAGCATAGACGCCGCCCAGCAGCGCTGCCAGCGCCAGTCGTCCGCGTCGTACCGGCAGCCCGCCCAGCTGTGCAGTGACTGCCAGTAGGCAGTAATCAACCAGGGCGTTTAACGCTGCCAATTCATCGACATAAACGATCATTTGATCCCCTCCTGCCCTACTGAATTCCTGTCCGGGATGACCACTACCATCATAACGCGCCGTTGGTGGGGATTTTGTCAAAATGCATGGGCACTTCCGGACAGGTTTTGGAGAAAAAAATAAACCTCTCCTGGTTTTTCAGAAGAGATTTATTATCTGCTAAGAGAGGCAATATGGTCTTTGCAATTTACGACATTCAATCATTCCATTTTTACAAACAATATTCAACCTCAAAAGTCAAAAAAGAAACGCTTCTTCTTGCATACAAAAATAAAGGATTAAAGCTTGTTTGGAAAATTGGGAAAGCTGTGATAAATTAACAAAATGGCGATAGAGGCGAGATGGACGAAAGCGAGAAAAGAAGCATCCGATTTGTCTTATCTGATGGTGATTCTGCGAAACCATTTGCGCTTTTGGAAGAAACACGCAGCCAGATAGCGTTCTTTATATAACCACAAATCTACCAGTCAAGGATCAGAAACATTGGTCTGTGGTGGGATCACATAGCTGGCTCCCGATCCGAGATATAAGCTTGGATCGTCCTTGCCTTAAAAGCATGATCTGCCGGTACATTGCTGCCGCTGATTGCTACTTTTCCAGCAGCTCAACAGCGTAGACTGAATCATAGTCATTTCCCGTAGACAGCATGAATTCAACCGGGTTTTCCAGTTCATCCACAATAGCGTGCAGCTTTGTATTTGATCCGCCTTGGGTCCGAGCGATTAACTTGTCTGCCGTTTTCCCCTTCCGTTGGCACTTTCGTGAACCTTGATACAGGCAGAGTCCAAACAAAGGTTTTCCTTATCTGCTTCATACCACTATTTTCGCACTTTCATTCGATTTGTGCAATATTTATTTTTCCAAGGCCTAGGCTCTGCTTTCGAAAGGAAAGGAGAGCCGAAAGCAAGAATTTTTAGCGCCGGACAAAGACGATTTGACGCAGGCATATGGAGAACGTTACAGCCTGTTGTAATGCAGCTCTGCAAACTGGCCATATTGCCTGACCTCACAGAGAAGGAAGCGTTTTAGTTCCTCCTTCTGCGCAAACAATGGGATTCCGCCTCCAAGCAGAACGGGCGCAATTTGCAGGATTATTTCATCAACCATATCATGCTCTAATAAAGGAGCAAGTAGTGTATTGCCGCCGATCACCCAAATATTTTTATCAGCTCCAAACTGACTGACAAACTCCCGAACATCACAACAGACTGGCATAAAGCCCTTTTTGAGCAGCCCCTCTGTGTGTGTGAATACGTAGTTTTGTGTCGTCGGATACAGTTCTTCCGCATCCTTTAAACGTTCAATTTCCCGGAAGGTCCGTCTACCCATAATTGTTAGATCCATGCTCTGGTAGAATTGTTCAAAGCTGGTCTCTTCGATCGTACCGGTCTGATGGAGCCAATTTAAATTATGATTTCTATCAGCCAGATATCCGTCCAGCGTCATGCAGCCGTAAAAATATACGCCCATTTCCAAGCCTCCTAAATCAAACCGAATTCAGAACTTATGGCGAAAAAAACAATAAGATCGTATATAAAAAATGGAGTTTTGTTTTTCCGGTTTGGAAAAATAGAGAATCATCAGCATGTATCGATTGGATAAAAACGGCGCCTGTTCCAGAGAATTCTGCCAGCAGATGATGCAAAGCTTATAGCCGGATGGAGATTTCTCCGGTCTGCAGTTCGCGCTTGCTGCCATCCTGCATCGTTACCAGCAGATGTCCGTCCTCGTTAATTCCATCACAGACAGCAGGGGTTCCGGCGTTATTCTCTACCACAAAAATCGGTTTTCCAAGGCAGCAGAGCAGCCCCCGATAGGCTACAGTCAAGGCTAAAAAATCACCGTTTACCAAGTGTAGATACAGCTCTTCGAATCGTGTTAGGACTGCAGCGGTCAACTCGGCCCTGCGAGGTACTTTTTCGCAAAAGTCGCTTAAACTTCCCACAATCTTGGCAAGTTCGGGCGTTGCCGACGTATCAAAATGTAAATTCACGCCAATCCCCACAATTACATAATCCAGCGCACCGGTCTCCCCAACGATGGATGCCTCAGTTAAGATTCCACACAGTTTTTTTCCATTTTGTAGTACGTCATTCACCCATTTAATCCCTGGGCAAAATCCGCAGGTATCTTCGACTGCCCTGCAGACGGCGACCGCTGCGGCAATCGTCAAGAAATGCAGTTTATCCAATGTGATTCTCGGGCGCAGTAGTACAGTCAAATATATTCCACCAGTCGGGGATACGAAGGAACGGCCCAGCCGGCCACGCCCTGCACTCTGACGAAGTGCTAGCAGTACAAACCCCTCGGGACGATTTGCCGCAAATTCCTGTTTCATAACAGTATTGGTCGAAGCGACTTCGGGCAGCACAACGATTTCGCGCCCGAGAATTCGCGTGTGGAGCAGTGTCTGGATACCATCCGCTGTTAGGCTGTCATCATCTGCACGCAAACGATATCCCTCCCCGGTTATGCTGTCAATTGCCAGACCGTCTGCACGAAGTGCTGAAATAGCTTTCCAAACGGCTGTACGTGACACACCTAGCCGTTCGCTGAGCGCCCCTCCAGAAACGACTGCGCCGCGGTGTGTCTCCATTTCTTTTAAAACAAGTTCCTTAACTGTCATACCGCAACTCCTAAAACCCAAATGCAATCCCGCTGCCCAGTCAAATCCGAAAGGAAATCTGGGTCGGCCTATTGTGTTTTGCCTCTAATTATCGTACAATAAATCCATCATAACCGAAAGGACGGTGACGATATTGAAAACCCGTGCTGAAATTCTGCGCGCCCTTACTGTCAGTGAGGATGACCGCCTGCTACTCTCTAGGCTGTTTGACAAGCTGGATACCTGCCGCAGCCATTCTTACCTGACTTGTACCCGTTTTTTGGATCCCCGCGAGCGGGCATTGGCAGAAGACGCGGTCCGTCTGTCTGGCGCTTCGGCAGATTGCGTCTTTTTTGGAGGCTATGAAGATGCAGAGCGCGTAATCGCACTCTTTTTTCCTGACTATCTAAATGCGGCGCTCGCAATGCAAGATGCGCCAATCGCCCTGCTCCGCGCTGAAAAATCACCGGCCGACACACTAATGCACCGCGATTATCTTGGTGCGCTGATGGGCCTGCAGGTTGAACGCTCTGTGATTGGAGACATCCTCGTACATGAGACGGGCGCTGATATCTTCGTGCTTCGAGAGATGGCTGACTTTCTGCTGTTGCATTTTGACCGGGCAGGCCGACGCCGTATCAGGTTGTTTGAGGTACCGCTCTCCAATCTTCGCCGCGCAGTTTCATCTGAAACCGCAGGAGAAGGATTTGTTGCCTCCTTACGGCTGGACAGCGTTGCCGCGCTGATTTTTTGTCTTTCGCGCACGCAGGCACGGGAGCAAATCATACACGGTCAGGTTTACTTGAACCACCGTGCCTGCCAGAAACCCGACCAGGAAGTTGTAGAAGGCGACCGCATCACTGTCCGAGGGCGTGGCCGTGCCAAGCTGACCGAATTGGGCGGCGCCAGTCGTAAAGGACGGCGGTTTATCCGCTTTGTGCGGACATAACAGCGGCCTTTCCGGCGGCAGAGATGCGTCTGGATTTGTAATTAGCGTTTAATAATGATCATTCCATATTTTAAGTTTCTTTTTCTTCGCTTTCGAAAAGCTGTTAAATTCTACATGTTCAAGCGCGCCCTTTAGTGCGTGCAAGTGCACCAAACAAACTTGAGGATATTTCTCTTTTCGTTTTAAAAATGTTTGCTCGGCGCCTATCGCTATCAGTTTTTCGGCTGAATCGATTCCGACATGAGTCAGCTTTTTTGACGTTTCTTCCCCAATATTCATCAGTAACGTTAAATCCGACAGGGTTTTCTCTCAATCCATCCTGCATCCTATATTGTATCAGATTGTTTCTAAGTGGATAAAAATATTAATCTTTTGGTGGCTCCTTCAGTCCCTGAATATCTCCATGAGAAAGAAATCAACAGATTGCCCCGTCAGCGATTTTATCTATTGGATAAATTAGTTTTCTGCAGCAGAATTGTTGCGAAAAATGCGATTTTACTCCGGCAGTTCCGTCTCCCCTTCCAGTGCTGCAAGTGCATAACCCAACGAACGCAGCAGACGTGCCTGCTCGATTTGGCTGCCCGCAGCGTTCATCATTAAGCGGTACCGACGGGTGACCGCCCCCAGCAGATCGTCACGGTTCAGATAATCCCATGGATCGCGTCGAGCATGGGAGCGATCCCTGACAAAACAATGGAAAAAAATCTGGCAGAGCGCCCCCTCTAACCCCTCCAGATCGGGCTCATATTTTCGTTCTCCGATCAGGGACAGCGTGGCACAGACGCGGCCGCATTGATCAGGTAGATGGTCACGTACCAGTTCGGCAAGTTCACGATCCTCTGTAACTTGTCCAATGGGAATATCGATTTCTTCAAACCGGACAGCATTTGGCCGGTGGAATCGTAAGCTAGCGCCGTCCTTATCGACCACGCCGGAGAGGAAGCCCTTGTCTCCAGTATCGTTTGCAGCCAACCCCATTGTGCAGCCCGTACAGGCATAGACGGTATGCCCGGCACGATGCAGACCGGAGAAGGTATGATTATGTCCAAATGCGGCATAATCAAACTCTGATTCTGCAAGTTGGGACGAATCTACAGGGTTGTAGCCACTCGTTCCTTTCAGGTCCCCGTGGATGGAAAGGATATTTAAATGCTGCGGATCCAGCGGCGCATCCAGCGGAATGAATGCGCTTGCGCTGGTAAAGGCCGCCCCCCAGATTACAGTATCTGCATGTAAAAAATAGGGCGTCAGCCGATTTGACTGAAAAACAAAAACATTTTCGGGCAGTTCCATGGTTAGATATGGGCTTTTCGGTCCCAAATGGTCATGATTTCCAGGTGAAATGAGTACCGGGCGATGTGCTTTACCAAGCAGTGTCAGCGCGCGGCCGGCAACAGCCGCAGATGGTGTTGGGCTGTCAAATAGATCGCCTGCAATCAGGATTACCTCCGCGCTGATATCGCTGGCATGATCCAGAATCCGTTCCAGAAGCCGAAATTGAGTTTCTTGGCAGATGGCAGCCTTTTCTTCCGGCAGGAACGAATACCCAGCCCCTAGATGTAGATCCGCAATGTGTACTAAAGTCAGCATGCAGCAAGTTCCCCCCAAGGCTACAAAAGATTTCCTGATATCCTTATTATAGTATTTCCCACGGGAAATGGCAAGCAGGAAATCATATTGGAATCCTTTCCAGTTTCTAGATATCGTTAATCGGCCAAGGATTTCCTTTACAGCGAGAAAGCCCCAGCCAAAACTGGCTGGGGCTTTCCCGTCATTTTCACAAATAAAAGGGGGGTAAAAGAGTAATAAAGAAAGTTTGGTAATAAGGGGATCAAAGAGGGTGCATCTCTTTGATGATCTTAGTATACCTGATTTTCCCCGAGGATGTGTGAATAAATTTTGAACGTTCGGTTAAGCTTCTGAAACAAA
>CANPPM010000157.1 GCA_947575935.1 uncultured Butyricicoccus sp.
TTGCAGATAAGTGAAGAACCAAAGACGCAGGCAGCCGCTTTTGCCATGCAGCGGCACATCTCCCGGCTGGAGCATTATGTCGATACCATGAGCCGGCTGCACCGTCTGGAAGATACACAGCCCGACTGCCAGAGGACGGCGCTGGACTCTCTTGCGGCCTCTTTGTGCGAGAGTGCAGAGATTCTCTGCCGGCAAGCAGGCAAACGGTTTTCCCTGCAGGATCGGACAGTTTCACAAGACCGGTTGTTGGACGCTGTCTTTATATCCCAGGTACACAGCAACCTGATTGCAAATGCGGCACGATACGCAGCGGCTTCGGTCGTGCTTTCTCTGGAAGAGACAGAAGCAGGGCTGCGTCTGTCCGTATCAGACGACGGCCCTGGGTTTGACAAAGTCAGTCAGAAAAAAGCGGCGAATCCATATTTTACAAGGGAAAAGGCGGATCACTTCGGGCTTGGGCTGTACATCTGCAACATACTCTGTGTGCATCATGGCGGCTGGCTGCGGATAGAAAATACCCCTTCCGGAGCCTGTGTAACCGCATTTTTTAAAAGCATAGAAAAGTAAACAAAAGGCAATCTGCCATATGCACCGTATCATCCTTGGGAATCTTCCGGTTTCAAGGAAGATGGCTTTTGGCGGGAACATCAGCGTTTGCCCAGGAGTCTGCTGCGCTGGCAGCAGACTGAAAACCCAATAAAAGGTTCTTATGGGGCGATGAAGGGATCCATGTCTGCATTCGTGCCGTAAAAGAATGCGCCAGGTATACATAACAGATTCGCGGCCGTTCAGGAACCAATGCAAAAGAATATGTTACAGGCGGGGGGTTATCGTCCTTTGGATTACGCCACAGGCAATTTTTGTGCCGGAGTTACCAGATGGCTGCGTTGTAAAGTCATCTGGGCGGTCATGGAGAATGACAGTTCTCCCGATGACTTCATCTATGGAAAAACGGTCGGTGAAAAACAAGGAAAGCGCAAATCCGTTGTTTTCGAACAGTGGCGGCAGATCCCCTGCGTGGTGTGGATGGCTGCAGCCGCCCGGGTTGTAATGGGACATCACATCTGCAAATGCATCGTCTCGGCTGCCTGTGCAGCTGGTTCCTTCATGTATATGGAATCCAAAGATCCGATCCTGACAGGGAAGCGCAGAATGAGGCAGGCCGCGGATTTCGGCGTAAACAATCACACCCTCGTTAGCCTGATAAAACCGTACTGTACCCGATATTCCCGGGTAGTTTTCGCTGCCGGTGATCTCTGCTTCCGCTCGCGGCCTCCTGCGCAGGACAGAAAGAAGCTGAATGGGGGCGTAATGGCGGGATGTTAGCTGACTCATAATCAAATCTCCTTATTACGTGCGTTTCATATCACAGCCTATGCGGTGAAAGAAGGCAGGGTTCTGTTTTTCGTAGGATCTGTTCTCATGAGGCGGCGATACGGATTTCCGATCGGGTTTTCGTACCGCTGTTTTCTTTTCAAAGACCATTTTGCACCAAATTTTCCGGATGCAGGGAAATTTGGTGCGGGTTCTATATACGGCTGCGTATAGAGTATATAAACGGTTCCCCGCAAGCGCCTTTGCCCGCCCATTTATTTAAGAATTTCTGACAGAAATTCAGATGCTATGCGCTTTTATATTGACGGAATTGGGGGCATATGGTATTATGACATAGGCTTTGCGTAACGGTATAGGCTTTGCGGGTTTTTGTGACGAGGCGATGCGCGTCAAGCAGAACGGCACCGATACTCTAAAACAGGACTTTTCAGGAAAATATTTTTTGTCTTTGTGTTCGTGCGTACCGTTACAATGGCAGGAAAACGGCCTAGATGGAGGATAAGCTTATGGATTATTTAAGCGAGCTTTTTGAGCGAACCGGCGAAGGTGCGCAAACCGTCGGGGGCCATGAGCAGCACAATGGAATACAGAACGTTCAGAATTTGGAATCGGTTATTAACGAGGGCCTTCGCGCCGCTCTGTTGGAAGAGACGCCGGACCAATCGCTGGAAGTGTTGTTGGAACACCTGGGAAAAGCGCTGCACGGGGAACGAACCTATATCTTTGAGCGAAACGCATCCGGCAGCGATGACAACACCTATGAGTGGGTAGCCGGCGGGGTGGAGCCGGAAAAGGAAAATCTTCAAAACGTTCCTCCGGAAGTTTGTGCAAGTTGGTATCAGAATTTTAGCGTCGGCAAACATATTGTTATTGAAGATCTGGAGGAGATCCGGGAGAGCGATCCCCTTCAATACGAGAACCTGAAGCAGCAGGATATCCATGCCCTTGTGGTGGTTCCCCTTTATGACGGCAAAAAGCTGATTGGCTTTTACGGAGTGGACAACCCGCCTGTGAAGTTCCTGAAATATGCATCAAATATGCTTCAGACTGCGTCATATTTTATTGTATCTTCCCTGAGACGGCGCAACCTGGTCCGTGAGCTTCAAAAGCGGAGCTATAATGTTCTCCATGCGCTCAGCGTGGACTATCTGGGCATCTATCAGGTGAACTTCGACACAGGAGAATGTGAAGTATACCGGGACAGTGAGCGGATGCGTATGGATTGGGCCGCCAGCTTTAAGGACGGTTATCAGGCGGCTATGGAGCGGTATATTTCCCAATATGTGATTCCCAGGGATCAGGAGCGGCTTCGCGCCGTGATGAAAAAAGACTATGTACTCGCGCAGCTTCGGAAAAAGAAAAAGTTTTTTGTGCGATATCAGGTGAAGGACAGTGACTCCGGGCTAAAGCACCTGGAGATACATTTTTCTGCTACAGAGAAAACAGAGGAAGACAACTGCGCGATTTTTGCCCAGCGGGATGTTAATGCTGTGGTAGAGCAGGAAGAAAAGTACAAGCTGGAGGCAAGACAGAGCCTGGAAGACATCTTGGAAGGGGCCAGAACCGGTATTTGGACAATCGAACTGGAGGAAGGCTGTCAGCCGAGGATGTATCCGGATCGCACTATGCGGATTCTTTTGGGCGTGCCGGACGGAATCGGAGCGGAGGAGTGTTACCAGCGCTGGTTTGAAAACATAGAGCCGGACTATGTGGAGATGGTGCAGGAAGCGGTAATGGAAATGCTGCAAACCGGGCGCTCCGAGGTGATTTATCCATGGAATCATCCGGAGCTCGGAAAAATATATGTCCGCTGCGGTGGTGTGCCGGATAAAACCTTTAAAAAACCAGGGGCCTGCCTGAACGGATATCATCAGGATATCACAGAGACTATGGTGACAAGAAAGAAACAGGAACAGGCCATTATGGAACTGTTGGAAAAGGTTAGGCGGGCAAATTCGGCAAAAAGTGAATTTCTTTCCCATATGTCCCACGACCTGCGTACCCCGATCAACGGGATTTTGGGGATGCTGGCTATTATGGAGAAAAAACAGGATGATATGGAGCGGCAGAACACGTGCCGAAAGAAAATCCGTGTGTCAACAGAGCATCTGCTGTCCCTGGTGAACGACGTTCTTCAGGTCAGTAAGCTGGAGAGTGGAAGGCCGGCGGCGGTCGAGGAGCCGTTTGACCTTCATGAAACATTGAAAAACTGCATAATGATCTTATCCGCCCAGGCGGAGGAACGGGGAATCCGGCTCGCGCTGAAGGAGTCCGGCCTGCAGCATAGCAGGTTGGTTGGAAATCCGCTGCATTTGAGGCAAATCCTGATGAACGTCATTGACAATGCCCTCAAATATAACCGCCCTCATGGATCCGTGTTGGTTCAGGCCCAGGAGATTGGCTGTCAGGACAGGACTGCGGACTACCGGTTTGTGATTGAAGATACTGGAATCGGCATCGGGGAGGATTTCAAAAGGCATATTTTTGAACCGTTCACCCAGGAACATCAGGATGCAAGGACCCACTATCATGGCGTAGGGCTGGGCATGTCTATCGTGAAGAAACTGGTAGACCAGATGAAGGGAACGGTTGAGGTCGACAGCCAGGTCGGCAAGGGGAGCGTAGTTCGGATTACCCTGCCTTTTCAGGTCGATGAGGTGCAGAATATACCGGCTTTGGAGGCGGAGCAGAATTTGCGGAGCGATATTGCCGGGATGCGCGTTCTCTTGGTAGAGGATAATGAGATCAACTGTGAAATCGTAGAGTTCATGCTGAAGGAAGCGGGTGCGGAGGTCGTAACCGCGAATGAGGGAAAAGCTGCTGTAGATGCGTTTACAGCATCCGCTCCAGGAACGTTTGACTGTGTGCTCATGGATTTGATGATGCCGGTTATGAGTGGATATGAGGCAACTCGCATGATCCGGGGGTTGGAGCGTACAGACGCAGCGGTTGTTCCTATTATAGCGCTGTCGGCCAACGCATTTGAAGAAGACATTGCACTGGCAAAGGATGCTGGAATGAATGCGCATTTGGCGAAGCCGGTGGACATCAGAAAAATGCTCAATGTTATGAGCCGGCTGCGGCGCTGACTGCAGCATGAAACGGGTGGCAGTAGGGAAGACAACAGCTGCCGTTCAGATAACGTAATGCCGAAACACTATGGAGATGAAAAAATAGTATGAAAAGCACGGCTTTTCCGAAGTCTTTAAAAATTAGTATTGCATTGATCATTTGCTTAAATATCTTCATTTTTTTGCTTTTGGGAATTTCCATTAACAAAATGAGCGAAGACACGATCGAGAATATAGGCACTACCTATATGTCCGGAATGAATGAGCAGGTATCTCTACATTTTGAAACGATTATCGATCTCCGACTGACAATGGCAGAGTCCATCGCGCATATTGCAGCGGATGAAACCACTTCCAGTTACGGCTCAAGGGAAGAAATCACATACGGTGCAAAGGCGAGGCATTTTCTATGTGCCGCCCTGTATTCGTCGGATGGAAAAATTGAAATGATTTATGGCGATCCTGTAGAGCTGAACCATCCGGAAGCGTTTTTAAACAGTTTAAAAACCGGGGAACGCAAAGCGGCGTCTGCTGTCGACAGCAACGGAAATGCGATCATTTTGTTTGGCGTCCCCTGCGAATACCCCATGTCTGATGGTACCGCCAGCCTTGCAATGATTGTAGGGCTCTCTTCCCAATATATGAGCGAGGTGCTTTTTCTGGATTCGGACAGTTCACTGGTGTATTCCTACGTGATACGCAAGGACGGCAGTTATGTTGTCCGGAATGAGGACCGTATCCACGATAATTATTTTGACAGGCTTCAAAGCATTTTTGAGGGGAAGCGTGAGGAAGCGGATTCTTATATAGAGCAGTTGACGGCTGCCATGAATGCGGGGGAAGATTATTCTGCTCTCCTGCAAAGCGGGGGATCGCGCCGCCATTTATATTGCACCAATCTTCCTTATTGTGAATGGTATTTGGTGACGGTTCTTCCTTTTGACGGGCTGGATCATGCGATTTCAGGCATGAGCAGTCACTGGCTTACCATCGTTTATGCCGCTTCTTTCGCTGTAATTGCTATGCTTCTTTACATATTCTTTCAGTATTTAGGTGTATTTAAAAATCAAGTATCTGAATTAAAACACATGAATACGGAAATGGATGCGGCAAGAAAAGCCGCTGAAACGGCACGGAAGGAAGCTGAACATGCCAATGCTGCAAAACAGGAATTTCTCTCCAGCATGAGTCACGACATACGCACCCCCATGAATGCCATAATCGGCATGACGTCTTTAGCCGCCGTCAATACGCACAATCCGGAGCAGGTACAGGAATATCTGCATAAAATTGATTTATCCAGCAAGCATCTGCTGGGCCTTATCAACGACGTGTTGGATATTTCAAAGATTGAAAGCGGCAAGATGATACTGAACGTTGGGCAGGTGTCGTTAAGGGATGTGATGTACAGCATTGTCAATATTATGCAGCCGCAGGTTAAGGCGAAAAACCAATACTTTAATGCGGTGGCCTATGAAATTCTTTCAGAAAATGTGTACTGCGACAGTGTGCGGCTAAATCAGGTGTTGATTAACTTGTTGGGGAATGCCGTCAAATTTACGCCGGATCGCGGTTCTGTTCAAGTATCTGTGTATCAGGAGGCATTACCGGAGGACGATGCCCGCGTCCGGACACACTTCTTGGTGAGCGATACGGGCATTGGCATGTCAAAGGAATACCAGGAAGAAATATTTGATTCCTTCAGCAGAGAGGATACTACCCGTGTGCAAAAGACAGAGGGTTCTGGACTGGGGATGGCAATTACCAAGTATATTGTTGACGCGATGGACGGCACGATTTCTGTTCGAAGCGAGCAGGGGAAGGGCAGCGAATTCCATGTGATTCTTGACCAGGCAAAGGCAGCTGGGCAGAAGATGGATATGGCGCTTCCTGCCTGGAAAATGCTGCTGGTGGATGCAGATGAGCGGTTGTGTGTCAGTGTGGCCCATTCCTTACGATCAATTGGTATCTGTCCGGAATGGTGTCTCAGTGCTGAAAAAGCAATGGAAATGATCGCGGAACGACATCGTCGGAACGATGGTTATCAGATCATTCTTTGGGGTTGCAGATTACCGGGCATGAGTGGGATTGAGGCCGCGCGAAAAATTCGTTTGGACTATGGAAAAGATAGCCCGGTTTTGCTGATCTCCTGCTGTGACTGGGGTGAGATAGAAGATGAAGCGCGAGCAGCGGGGGTTTCGGGATTCATTACCGCTCCTCTGTTTCAGTCCGCGTTATTTGATGCCCTCA
>CANPPM010000158.1 GCA_947575935.1 uncultured Butyricicoccus sp.
CGCCCATTTAGGCGCTGAAGCCGAATCATTCCAATCGACCAGCTGACCGGGCGAACGCACCAGCAGCCACTCTGCATGTACATTTGCCGGCAGCGCAGGGGTTTTCAGCGTCAGCAGGAAACCATCCGGGGCCTCACTGACGACTAGCGTGCCGTCATAAGCGGGCAGATGCTCAATCATGCCGTTACTGTGATCCAAATAGGTCTGAGATGGTACAAGAATGGCGCTTCCCTGATCGGTGGTAATATGATACGTACCGGCCGGATATGTACCGGCTTTCAGCGGAGCCACATGCCAGACGGCAGCGGCGCTGTCATACCAGCGCACCAAACCGCTGCTGCCGGCAACCGTCATCTTTCCAAGATCCTGTGCAGGCGCTCCCTCAGCGGCGGTACGCATACGCTGCATAGACAGGCGCGCCCCATCCGGATACGCGTAAGAACGGGTATCCACATGTGCATTCCCACGGACAGCTGTCCCGGTATCCGCCGTTACCGGACCGGAATCCATCAAAAAGGCGGTATATTCAGCCGCAGCCGCCGGAACGATAAACAGAGCCAGCAGGACAAACAGCAGCAAGCGCCGGCCGGCGCGCAGGGCCCTCATTGCCATCCTGCCCAGATCTCCGGGCAGTAGCCGGCCGTTGCAAGACGGCCGTTCCGGACAACCGGCGTACGCATCAGGCGCGGGTCATCCAACAATTTTTCAATCTTGTCTTCATCAAACGCAAGATACTGCAGGCTGGCGGCATCCCGGGCATTGGGGTCAATCAACGCGCCATAGCCGCCGAGCGCGCGGCAAACGCTGTCAAACTCCCCGCGGGACATAGGATATTTGTCAAGGCGAATCAGCTGATAGGGGATCCTGCGCTCCTTAAACCAGCGCTCCGCCTTCTGGGTGTCAAAGCATTTCTGTTTTCCAAAGATTTGGATATTCATGAAAACCTCCTCTAATCGGACCGGACAGCTCCGTCCGCATTGCCGGCTGCAGCCGGGCGGGCTTCCCTTCGCCGGAAAGGCGTCCTATACAGACAGCGGCAACACGCCGCACCCTCTGAACGTTCCCCCATCCGCGGGCAGGAAAAAGCCCCCTGCATGAACGATTCCCGGCAAAATGCGTTTTTTCACGCGGAATAGGATAAGTATACCATAATTTTTTATGGAAGAAAAGCCCCCCGGCTGAAAAAGTCGGAGGGCTTTTGTAAAATCTCAAGAATATTGTCTAGAACATCGGCAAGGGGTTTTACCGCCGGGCAACGCCAAATGCACGCCTATTATCCGGCTGCATCAATCCGCTTCCGAAAAACTGATGCTCTTGCTGCTGATTGTCATATGGATGAAGCCATAGTCATAACGGGAGAGATCAATATCTTCGTTAATGTCCTTCGTGCTGCTGTCGCTGAACTCGACCTCAATCTCCCAGTCGTCGCCGTAGTCGTCAGCATTCAGCACAAGCGAATCGAAATGGCCGTCGCTCAGCGACGTAATTTTCTCTACCTGCGCACTGCTCTTGCTGGTATCCTCCGTAAAGGTAACCGAGTTAATTTTTTCGCCCGAATCGTTCTCGATCCAGATCAAATATTCATCGTCCTCAGAATCGAAGGTGGTGCAGCTGCTCTTGCTCTTAATGTGCATCACAGCATAGCTTGCATCATCGTCAACCTTAATCGAGAACTTGCTGATCGAGTTTATCGGTTTGCTGTTGCTCTTGGTCGCATCAAATACCGCAAAGTAGTACGTGGTATCCTGCTCCAGCGCATCCGAAACAAACTGGTATTTGTCACTCTTGATCGAATCGCCGTCCAGGATGTCAATGAAGCTGTTATCATCAGTGACGTCTTCATAGTCATAGGAAGACATCTTGGAGGAATAATCCCCCTTCGGGATCGCATAAATCGCCTCAATCTTGTCTTCCGACGCATTCAGGATCACCAGATCCACGTCGCCGCTGCTGCTGTTGCTGCCGCTCGACTTGCCGTCATACTTCAGATCCGAGGTTTTAAAGGAGCCGTCGCTGTCCGAGCTGTCATAATGCTTGCGGTCGCTCTTGCTGAGATCATCGTATTCATCTTCATCAATCGAATCCTCTAGCTCTTTATGCGTCTTTTTCGCATCATCAAACAGCTTCTGGTCGTCGGCGTCCAGATCCTCATAGTCACGGTAGTCCAGATCGTCCGTACCGCACGCACTGCAATCCTCCCAATCCATCAGCTTGTACTCATCATCAACATTCAGGACGACCTTGGCCGAGGTGCAGTTGGTTTTCTTGAAGTTGACCTCGCCGCTGTATGCAATGCTGGCCGTGGTCTTGCTTGAGGTAAGCACACCGAAATACCACTTGGTATACGAACCGATATCCATGGTAAAGGTCGTCGATTTGCCGCTCTTCAGGCCGCTGGAATCCGACCAAAGCACCTCGCCGTTTTTGATGTTCGTCGAACGGGTGGAGGTTGACGCGCGGATTTCATAGATCGTGCTGCCCGAGTTGTTGGTAAAGCGGATCTCGGTATCGCCAGAAGTACTGCTGTTATTATTGTTACTGTTTCCTGCATTTACCTTGCCGTTCGCGCCCAACGTCAGGGTCGCAAAGGCCTGCGTGCTGCTCGAAACGCCGAGCTGTACACGGGTATAGGTCTCACTGCCCGAAGGCGTGCAGGTTGCGTAAAAATCATAATAGGGAGAGGCGCTGTCAAAATTAAAGGTTGCGGTAGTCTGGCCGCCGCTAACCAGCATCTGCGTCCCCAGCAGATTAATCTGGTTATAGAACTGATCCCCATTCTTCTTATAATAGAGGGCGTTCAGCGTCTTGCCGGTGTTGTTGACAATAAACAGCTGAATGTTGCGGCTGGTTGCCGACGCGCCGTCCAGGGTCACCCCCGGGGTGGTGGTGCTGTTCATCAGGATGGTCGCTTTATCGGTCATGCCGGTCAGGTTGATATTACCGATGGTATGGTACATCGTCTGTCCGGACGAGGCATAGCCACAACGCAACTGATACAGGCCGGTGCCAGTAATCGGCGCCTGTACTATCAGGTTCTGGTTGATATTCAGTGTGTCCGCACCCAGCAGGTTGCCGGACCAATCGGCCTCGCCTACGGCCATCGGTGCGATCTGTACGCTGGTATAGGCAGTGCCCATCCCGTTCTGCAGGGTCAGATTAAAGATCTTGCTGGGTTCTACATACTTGACGGTGACATTATTGGTCTTTGTATCCCAATCGACCTTCATGCCGAACAGCTCAAGGGTACGGATATGTACCATGGTGCGGTTGTTCTTGGCATAGGGGGCCGCGCCCAAGGTACGGTTCGCACCATTGACGACTGCCGTTTTGTTATTCAGCGTCAACACAACCGTGTCGCCGCCGCGGACAATGGTGATCTTCTGGGTATTTGCGTCATAGGTCAATGTGCCGCCAGTCGCCTCCAGAATCGCACGCAGCGGAAGCATGGTATACCCCTTCTCCTGCAACGGCTTGGAGCCCTGTGCGTCAATCTTGGTTTTGGCGCCATTGACGGTAAACTCGTCGCTGTTCATGACCAGTTCGATGCTGCCGCTCAGGCTGGCCGCGCCTGCGGTCGTGATCGGTATCATCGTGAAGAGCATGGTCAGGGCGATCAGCAAAGCGCCCAGGCGTTTTGTACGTCTCATTGAAGTTACCTCCTCAAAAACTTTCCGGGTTCTATTGTTTAGTTTATCACATTTGACGGTCAGGCACAACGGAAAGTTCCGCCATTTTGTGAATAAATTGCAAATTTATCTTAAAGGAACATCCTTTTATTTCCAGCTTCCTTTCCTTCTCCCCATCCTTCGGCAAGATCCGCCAATCCCCGCCAAAGGGCCCTGTGGCGCGCCGCCCCGCAGAAACGCAAATCCGGCAGCTGACGCCGCCGGATTGAAAGAGCTGTAAATGCGGTAATGTGGTGTCTAGGGAATTCCCCCGCCGCAAGCGGACGGACAGGAATTAGCCCTGCTGTGGGGCAGTCAGCGCCTGATAACAGGCGCTGCTGGTATCAATCGCCTCTGCCAACTGGCGGAAGGTCAAATGTACCGACTTTGCGTAGGGCGCGGAACCGCGCTCGGACGGATAATTGCAGAAAAAGGTTACGCCGTTTGCATCCATACGCGGATAGCTGTAGTAAGATGCATCCTTGGGCAGCAGCCGGGACAGCACCGTACCCGCGCTGCCATGAAACAGCGAATCATAGGCGGTATAGCGCGCGCCGGTTGTCAAATCCAAGCCGATAGAATCATTCCAAATAACCGCACTGCTATCCAGTCCGCTCACGCCGTTGGCCCAGACAACGAGTACCTGCCCCTCGACCGAAAACCCAAAGGTCACCTCAAGCGAGCGATCCTGCGCCCCGCTGGGGCCCGTCACAAAAAAGCTGCGAATGGTATCATTGATCAGCGTCTGTACAGCCGCATCGGAATGGCCGGAAATTTGCGGATACTCGATATGATAGCCGTATTCCATGCCGTCTTCACGCATGCCAAGGTATTTCTCGTAGGTCTCCGCGGCAATCTGCAGGCCATTCTCCAGCATATAGCTGCGGTCATTGGTGTAAATCATCTCACCTGTTCGGATATTGATATAACAGTCGACGCCGTCCCGCGTCACACGGGCAACCCGGCTGGTCAGCACCTGCGGATTTTCTACCCCCGTGAGCGGCTGCGCGATCGTACCGATCGCATTGAAGAATACAACGCTTCCGTCCAATTTGCCGTGCCATGAGAGGCCATGCGTGAACGTCTGGAAGCCGCCGACATAAGTCCCGGTCGAATACAGGACCTTGCCGCTCTCGCTGACCGCCGCCGCGCCGGGGTCGGTCCCACGCGCCGCGTAAACGCCTTCTCCCATATAAGAAAGATAAGGGTAAGAGGGCTCAATCACGACCGAACCGCCCGACGTAATCAGCCCCCATAGGTTGCCAACCCGGCAGCGGGCCGCCGCACGGTCAAAAGGAAGAATCTCGTCATAGGAAAAACTGGTGATGAACTGCATGCTGTCCAGCGAATACAGCGCATATTTCCCCTGCATCTCCAAAATCACAACATCATCGGCATAAATATCAAGCGCTACGGGCGACGTGCCCTCGGGCAGCTCGCAAAGCACCCGGCCCCTAGTATCGATCACTGCATAAACACCATGTTCCGTCTGCACCAGCGCACGCCCCTCCCGGAATGCGCCGGCCGCCAGATACTGCGGAGAAATGGCAAACCCATCCGGCCCGGCCTCCTCCTCGAAAGCTTCCGGACCGGTTTCCGAACCGGAATCGCCGGCAGAATCCTGCTCCGTATCCACCAGGCTGCCGCCGTCCGGAAGCGTCTCCGGCGGCTGGCCGTCAGACCCGGCCTCCTCCTGCGGCGCCTCCTCTTCCTCCAGCTCGCCGGGCTGCAGGGCGCTATAACCATACCGCTCGCTGCGCCCCGTACCGGCCGCAGTCACAACGAGACCGTCGCCGGGAAAGCCCTCTGCGCCATCAATCGAAGCGACAAGAACGCCGCTGCCGTCATAGTAATCCATATGCCTGCCATAGTCAAGCACCTGCCAATACCCGTCCGTCCGGATACTTTTCGGCATTTTGAGCCAATCGGTTGCCAAGGCGCCATCTTCACAGATCAGCGCCATCCTGCCATCCGTGTTTGTCACCACTGCAAGGCCGTTCTCACCGAACTCCTCCGCAGAGGCATAAATAAAGTCTGTCACTTTACTGCCGTCATCGCCCATGTAGCCCCAGCGGGTCACACCCGATGCATCGGTTGCGGGAACAGGAAACGCGGCGGCGGCAGCCGCTGCGGTCATCATCGCGGGGGCGAGCAGGGAAAGCAGCAGATTTTTCAGATATCGTTTCATAATCTTTCCCTCAATCGTTATTTCGCAGGGATTGTCCCATCCCTGGCGGCTGCCTGGAAACGGATCCCTTGCTTTCTTCTGTTTCCAGTATATACGGCGGCCATTGTTTGCGCAAGGGTTTACGGGCATTTGAAATATTACAATCTGTAATGTAATAAAACCGGCAGAAAATGGAACTCTTGTGTCATAAATCATGGAAAAAGCCGGGGAATGTGTCACTTCCCCGGCCGGTAGCTATCACGATGCCGCAATCGTCTGGGGCTTGTCCCTTCTTCCCGGGCTTTCCCCCATCTGTCCTAATATTTTTGAACGAGTTTTGAAACCAGCGTTCTGCAGGTACTCATCTGGATACATTGATAGAACTGTTCCGTTACTTCCTTCCCCTGTCCTACCGTCATCGCCTGTTTCGCATCCTCCTCTGTTTCCCAAAGGACAAAATCCGTCCATACCGTATCCTGCAAGTAATGTTCCCAAGAAAGAAACCCCTTCGCTTTCGAAATGACCTCGTCATGCAGCCTTTGCGTCCGCTCAATAAATTGTTCCTGACTCACATTTTTCTTAAGCTTGTATGAAAAAATCCACGCTGTTTGTGGCATACTCCGGCTCCTCCCATCCCAAAAACATATCCGGCAAATTGTTTTCTATTACACCAAAGTATAACAGAATCATGCAGCAAAATCAACCTGCTAGGCGTCGTTTGAAAAATGGAAATATGCACCATGGCGAGGAATTTTTTCGCCAGACAAACACAATTTTTCGCAGGAATACCGGATG
>CANPPM010000159.1 GCA_947575935.1 uncultured Butyricicoccus sp.
CGGTTAGGTTCATTTGGATGAAGCGGGATGCGTTCCAGATCTTATTGGCAAAATTACGGCTGGATTCAACTTTTTCAGTGGAAAAACGCATGTCATTCCCGGGGCTGTTGCCCGTGACCAACGTAAAGCGTAGCGCGTCTGCGCCGTATTTTTCAATGACCTCTAATGGATCGATGCCGTTGCCGAGGGATTTTGACATTTTGCGCCCCTGCGCATCGCGTACCAGTCCATGAATATAGACTGTCCGGAACGGCGCTTGCCGCATTTGCTCCAGCCCAGAGAAGATCATGCGCGCGACCCAGAAAAAGATGATATCATAGCCGGTCACCAATACGGAGGTCGGGTAAAAATATTCCAGTTCCTTGGTCTGATCCGGCCAGCCCAGGGTCGAGAAAGGCCAGAGTGCCGACGAGAACCAGGTGTCGAGTACGTCCTCCTCCTGCCGGATGTGCGTGCCGCCGCACTTAGGGCAGGTGGTGACATCGGTGCGTGAGACGGTCATTTCGCCGCAGTCTTCGCAGTAAAATGCCGGGATGCGATGCCCCCACCACAGCTGGCGGGAAATACACCAGTCATGCACGTTTTCCATCCAGCGCAGGTAGGTCTTGGAAAAGCGGTCCGGAACAAACCGGACGCGTCCGTCCTGTACAGCCGCCATTGCGGGTTTGGCAAGCGGGGCCATTTTAACAAACCATTGTTTGGAGGTCATTGGCTCGACGGTCGTGCCGCAGCGATAGCAGGCGCCGACATTATGCTCATGTTCCTCGGTCTTGACTAGCCGCCCCTCGGCCTCTAGGTCGGCAAGAACGGCTTTGCGGCAGGTATAGCGGTCCATACCGCAGTATTTGCCGCCGTTTTCATTGACGGTGGCATCCTCGTTAAAGACGAGAATCTGCTCAAGATTGTGGCGTAGGCCCATTTCAAAGTCGTTCGGATCGTGGCAGGGCGTGGTTTTCACGCAGCCGGTGCCAAATTCCAGGTCGACATAGTCGTCAGCAAAAATTGGGATTTCGCGGCCGATAATCGGCAGGATGCAGGTCTTGCCGATCAGGTGCTGATAGCGTTCGTCATTTGGGTTGACAGCCACGCCGGTGTCGCCCATGAAGGTCTCTGGACGGGTAGTCGCGACGATCAGAAATTCGTCTGAATCCTTAATATCATATTTGATATGCCACAGTTTGCCTGGCTGGGTCTCGTATTCCACTTCGGCATCGGACAGGGCCGTCGTACAGTGTGGGCACCAGTTAATGATACGGTTGCCCTTGTAAATCAGCCCTTTTTCATACAGGTTGACAAACACCTCGCGGACAGCCTTAGAGCAGCCCTCGTCCATCGTAAAGCGCTCCCGCCGCCAATCGCATGAGGACCCCAGCTTTTTCAGCTGCTGGAGAATCCGGCTGCCATACTGCTTTTTCCAGTCCCAGACACGTTCTAGGAATTTATCACGTCCGAGGTCGTAGCGGGTCAGCCCTTCATGAACGCGCAGGTGCTCCTCTACCTTGATCTGGGTAGCAATCCCTGCGTGGTCGGTGCCGGGCATCCAGAGCGCCGAATAACCCTGCATGCGCTTAAAGCGAATCAAGATATCCTGCAGCGTTTCGTCGAAAGCATGTCCCATGTGCAGCTGCCCAGTGACGTTTGGGGGCGGAATAACGATGGTAAAGGGTTTTTTGTCATGGTCGACCTCGGCGTTAAAACAACCGTTTTCTTCCCAGAATTTGTACAGCGGTTCTTCCACCGAGGACGGGTCGTAAACCTTTGGAAGCTCGTTCATAAAAATCTCTCCTTTGTTGGGATATAGTGGCAGGTACACCATGGCCGGCGGCAGCCCGCTTTGACAGGCGCCCTGCGCAGAGGAAAGGCGGTACAAAAAAATGCTTTCGTCCTGGTTATTGCCAGGACGAAAGCATTTGTTTCCGTGGTACCACCTGAATTCGCGGAGAACGTGTCCGCGCACTCTTACCCTGATAACGGCGGGTAGGCCGGAGGATCTTAAAAAAGCGTTCGGATCCCCTGCTCGGGAGCGACCTTCACCCATCCCGCCCGCGGACTTTCACCAGGCTGCCCGCTCTCTGCCGGCGCGGGAAAGGGGTTACTCCTCTCCGTCACTGCATTTCCCTATCTGAGTATTTAGTGTACCATGTTTCCGTGCGGATAGCAAGCATTATTTTTGCAGATCCATTTCCCGGGGTATCCAGCAACTGAAAAGGCGGGGATGCTTTTCCGGATACGGTCTGGGGGGCGCTCCATACCGCGTTCAGATGCGGTCTTGTGGCCGGGTACAGCCGTCTACGACGCCGATTACAGCCTTGACGGTCTGCTCAAGCACCGCCATATCGATTGGCTTTGCGACATGGGCGTTCATCCCAGCTTCAAGCGCCTCCCGAATATCCTCGGCAAAGGCGTTTGCGGTCATGGCAATAATCGGGATGGTGCGCGCAAGCGGGTGGTCCAGCTTCCGGATGGCTCGGGTAGCCTCATAGCCGTTCATGACCGGCATCTGTACATCCATCAGGATCAGCTGGTACTGCCCGGGCGCAGAGTTTTCAAATGCCTGGGTAATGAGCCGTCCATTTTCAAAGATATCGCAGGATGCGCCCGTCATGTCCAAAAGTTCATGCAGAATCTCTGCGTTAATCTCATTATCCTCTGCCGCAAGGATATGCATCCCCTCTAGGATGCTCTGCAAACGGGTATCCTCGGTTTCAGACAGCGGTTCCGGATGCAGCACGGACGCTACTTTTTGCCGGAAGCTGGTGAGGAAAAACGGTTTGGGTAGGAAAGCATCTACTCCTGCGGCCGTTGCCGCCTCCTCGATTTCAGGCCAGTCATAGCTGGTTAGGAGGAGGATCGGCTTTGCCTGCAGCGGTGTGCTGCGGATTTGCCGGACGGTTTCCACCCCGTCCATCCCGGGCATTTTCCAATCCAACAGGACGATCTGGTAGGGGCGGCCTTCCCCGTCTGCCTGTCGGACCATTTCGACGGCCTGTTGTCCGTCTAGCGTATAGCCTACCGTTGTACCGGTGCCCTCCATCGTCATTTGGATATTTTGGCAAATCACGTTTTCATCATCGACCACCAGAATGCGGGAGATGCCGTTGCTGTGCCAGAAGTTCTGGTCCATTTCCTGCTCGCTGATATGCAGTTCCAACTCCACCGTAAAGACGGAGCCTTCCCCTTTTTCGCTGATGACCGAGATATTTCCGCCCATCAGGTCAAGCAGGTTTTTGGTAATCGCCATCCCCAGGCCGGTCCCCTGGATCTTGTTGGTAACGCTATCCTCTTCCCGCGTGAAAGCATGGAAGATGCGCTGCAGGTACTCTGGGCTCATGCCATAGCCGTTATCGGCGACAATAAACCGGTAATGCGCAAGTTGCTTGGCATGCTGGCGGAGTTCCTGCACGGTCAGTGTGATTCGCCCGCCGTCAGGGGTATATTTGAGGGCGTTAGACAGCAGGTTTAAGAGGATTTGGTTGAGGCGGAGCTTATCCATCACGACGCGTTCATGCTTGAGCTCCAGGCTGTACACTTCAAAAGTGTGCCCTTTGGCCTTCATCTGCGGGCGGATGATAGAGTCGATGTTTTCAATCAGGTCGACAATATTTTCATCCGATAAGTTTAGGGTTGTTTTCCCGGCCTCGATCTTGCTGATATCCAGAATGTCATTGATCAGCCCCAGCAGGTGCTGGCTGGAAGCGGTGATTTTCTTGGTGTATTCTCTGACCTTTTCCGGGCTGTCCGCATCCCGTGCGAGTAGGGCGGCAAAGCCAATAATGGCGTTCATTGGGGTACGGATATCGTGGCTCATATTGGAAAGGAACGAGCTCTTGGCGCGGTTGGCCTCTTCGGCAATTTGGAAAGCCTGTTCGGCCGTTTCCTTGGATTGTGCCAGCATGGCATTGGACTCTTCAAGCCGTGCGTTCAGTTCCTCCTGCCGGCGCAGATTATCCTGTTCCTGCCGGAACAGCCGGATACTGCTTTGCTGCTTTGCAATGGATACCACGACAAGAATCAGCATCACCAGCAGGCTGACTGCGAAAAACAACAGCATTCGGATCACTGTGCTCATCATGCCTACCGTCCCGGAGGCGACAAATTTGGCGGGGATCAGAAACAGCAGCAGCGTATCGTATTCTGCCAGGGATGTCAGGCAATAATAATATTCTCGATTTTGGTAGTGGAAATTGGCGCTGATCGTGTTGGTTTCTGCAATGGCGTCACGGATGTTGGGGAATCGCTGTCCCTCCATTTCTTCCAGGACCTTCAGCACGTTGTAGGCCTGAATGGTATTGGTATGGGCAACGTCGTCATGCATACGCGTCCCGTCATTTTTCAGAATATAAGTTTCATTCTGGCTCCTATATGCCGCGCTGTCGTAGTATTGGGATAATGTATATACATCTTTCAGAAGAATGATATGGGTAAAGCGGATGCCGGCATCATCCGGCGGCGTGTCCAGCCTTTGTACAAACGCCCAGTAACTGTGCTGCATAAAGGTATCTGTTATAAAGGTATAGCGGTCTTCGCCGCTGGAAAGCCGGTCAATATCGGCCCAGACGCCGTGCCTGCCGGATATGTCATAACAGTGCCCCCTGTTGTCCAGCAGCATCAGGACAGAGCTGTAATCGTCCGTTCCCAATGTCCGTTCCAAATCGCTGATTGTCTCTGCCACCGCTTCGGCCGAATCCAGGTTACGGCCATCCAGCAGACGGGCCGCAGTGGTCAAATAATTCCAATGGGAATCTAGTGCGTTTTTCAGATTCACACGAACCTGAGAGGTGATTTCATTCAGCTGCGTTGTGCGTTCTATAAAAATTTGTTGCTGCAGATATAGGGTAAAATATTTGCTGCCGGTCAGCAGGAACAGCAGCAGTCCAACTACCAATGCCGCTGGAAGCAGGAAATTACGTTTTTTCAAGCCCATTCTGGTTAGAGTCCCCCCTTTTCTTGCTTGGCACAGCGGCTTACTGCAGTGTGATATAGTCTGTCGGTGCAGCCAGTGGAACCCCTGACAGGAGGCGGACGGTCAACAGCTGATTCGGGTTTTGCTCCAGTCTTTGGCAGCCGCTGACGCCGCAGGCGTCCAATAACGCACGCTGTACCGGCTCATAGCCCAGCATTGTCGCCGAATAAACTGCAGAGCGGTCCAGAGCCTTACCATCCATTGTCAAACGGACCAGAGTATAGCCGGAATCCGTTTTATGGAGTTCCATTTCAAATCCGCTGGATACATAAAGGGAGGAATCCCCGTACACGGTCCCCAGCGTTTCCGATTGCGTAAGCAAATTTTCAATATATTTGTACAATTGTTCTCCGGTCAGGCTGCACTGCAGGGCGTCTGCGGCGCTGCCTGCCATCAGGTAGCGAAGCTGTTCCTCGGTGTAGACGCCTGCGGCGATATTTCCCGAAACGTGGGTTGACTGCCCGATCAGCAGCTGCGTGCCAAGCTCCTCGCGCAGGGAGTTCATTACGGCTGAGGCAGCCTGGCTTCCGTGCTCTGGATGGAAAGCGTAAGGATATCCGGGATCGATTTTCACGACTGCAGGTATTGTGTCCTGTTCCGTCAGCATTGCCGCATTAAACGCGTCAAAAGCCGAGCGGGCGTCAGGATATTCCCCTGTGATCATTCCGCGGACGATCTGTGTAGAAACGTCGAACATATCGGCAGATGCAAGCCGGATATACAACCGGTTGCTGTCGATATAGGGCTGTATATGGCGCAGCGATTCAGAAAGCGGAAGGACCGTCCCCTTGGTATAGGGAATCATATTTTTGCCGCTGGCAATTTGCTGCAGGCCCTCCTCGCTGAGCATTGCCGTCATGATGTCCAGAATCAGCTGTTTTCGCTCGGGCGTCTGTTCTGCAGCTGCACTGGCGGCAATATGAAACGCCGGATACGTTAGGTACCAGTTGTCTTCTTCGGTTTGGCCAAAATACGGCATCAGCATGGATTCCCCGTTTACGCTGTCGCGGATCGTTATTTCGTTCCCGGTTCCGCGCATCATGGCCAGGCGGTTGTCTTGATAGGCGCCAAGTATCTGGCTGTGCTCGGTTTCCAGGTCGGAGGCAGTGATTCCGGCGGCAGCAAGAAACTCCTGCAGCCGTTCAAATACGGGCAGCCAAACCGGTTCACTCAGTTGGTTGGTCTGGCCGCTTTCATAGAGCTGCCGCCACTCCCGCCCTTCCTGTGAGACCAGCTGTGGAATAGAAAGGCCCTGCAGGAGCTCCATGCAGCTGAAGTCGGCGGTGAAATTGGTGAGAAACGGGCGGATTCCAAGTGCCCGCAGTGCCATACAGACATCAATGAATTCCGGGTAATTTGTGGGCAGGCGAAGCCCGTTTTCTTCCAGCAGCACCCGATTTATGATGATGCTATCGACCTCTGCACACGCCGGCAGCCAATTGACTGTGCCGTCACTGTAGGTATAGCTGCGCAGATAAGACTGGTGAAACGTATTGGTAAGCGCACAGCCGCTCAGATCCATCAGCGCATCTCTCCACCCGGATACATCGTTCAGGGAAAAACGCCGTACGGTCAGAATGTCCGGCAAGTCGCCGAGTGATTCCTTAAAATGGTAAAAATCCGGGGAGTTGGTGGCAGT
>CANPPM010000160.1 GCA_947575935.1 uncultured Butyricicoccus sp.
GCTCTTAACAGTGCCGATCTTATAACCTGCTGCACGCAGTTTTTCAGAAACCTCGCTGCCTGTAAGGGTTTTAGACCAGCGGCCGTTTGCCGCATTGTCCAGATCCTCATAGGGATCTGGGACGCCTTTCAGATATCCGACCTCATTTCCCCATACGTTGACAGCATCTTCTGTTGCACCACCGTCAGAAGAGAAAAAGTAACCGGTAGCAAGCGCGCCATTATGAACCAGGTACTCACCGCTAGTTTCCGTAACAGCACTGTCCGACTGGCTGGTCGCACGGGTTGTGCCCTGATACACTTGACAGTCAGTACCATCACAAACGTCAAAGCCATACCGTGACTGGTGTTTATTGACCGAGCCAAGTGCATAAGAACGGGCGCATACAGCCTGTGCTTTGAGCGCCTCGATTGGCCAGCTTGGCGTCATTTCATATGGCAAAACGCCTTTTACATAGTCTTCCAGAGAAATATAGTTCATTACCGTCAGCTGACCACTCGCGGCAGAAAACACCATATCCCCTCGATAAGGGTTATCCTGACAAAGGGTCTGCTCTCCATTGGGTCGAAGTGCAAGATTGCCGTCTGTACCAGTGTAAAGCGCCGCGCCTGTACCGGCATCCGAGATCATAACTGTACTGCCGGATGCTGAGATCCGCAAACGAGTGTTGGAAAGCGTAGTGCGCGCCGAAAAGGTACGCCCATTATAGCAACCCACGGTAAAACCCGCGCCATCTACATTGGAAACAGAAGCTTCATGCAAGGCGCCGCTGCCGTAATGCAGTCCAACCCGCAGCGTGCCGACCGCCTCTGCAGCCTCCGCACGGGGAAGTATACCGGTACAGAGAATAGCTGCAAGAAAAACGGAAAAAATCCGTTTCATAAAATCAACTCCTTTCAAAAGGAAGAGGGAATCTGCTGATATGGGAGCAGATCAGCGAACGAGTACAGAAAGCTGCAGACGGCAACAAAAACAAAGGATAGAGATTTTGGCCGGAGCCGCATTCATCTGTGTCGCTGATGGTCAAGAACCATAGATGCAGAGTTTTTTTAACCGTTTTATATTCTGGAAAAACTGCGACTAACGGCAGCTTTTATTGTCGGGTATTAAAGATCCATTTTATCAGAAGCGATTGCAGCACTCCTCCAAATTAAGTAACTCTGAACCAACAGGGGATTCACCGAGCGGCGTTATGAAACAATAGGAAACAGATTCTGAGCAAACCGGCAACACACAGCTGGTTCATCCCGCTAAAAATCCACAGATTTTTAGCGATCTCTAATTGACAAATGCAAAAGGGTAATTTACAATAAGGAATATCCGTACTGGTCCATTCGACTGAGAATCTAACCAGGCGCGGCAACACATCCCGGGTGAACGGACCCATATACCCCTGCGATACAATCGAAGATAGAGGCGCGGCTTTCAAAAGTATTGTCTGCAAGGGACCGTAATTCCTGCGATCAGACCGGAAAGGGAAGAGCCGCCGAAGCAGGGCCCGGTTACGGACGGGGGACTGCTGGACGGAACGGACAATATCCTTTCGTCTGTCATCAGCATGAGAATGCCGGTGGAGCGCTATCCAAAATAGATGAGAGCATTTCCAGCACTGCTGTTCTTTTCTATTATAGTATAGTTCATACCGGTTTTTCAACCGGTATTTTTCATGTTTTCTTCGTCAGGAACAAACAAATTTTCTATATTTGGTAGTATTTAGGAGGAATTTACAATGATGAAGCAGTATAAAGTCGGCATTGTCGGTGCAACCGGCATGGTCGGGCAGCGTTTTTCCCTTTTGCTGGAAAACCATCCCTGGTTTCAACTGACAGCAATTGCTGCGAGCGGGCGAAATAAAGGTAAGACCTATGCACAGGCGGTTGAAGGCCGCTGGAAAATGGCAACCCCCATTCCAGCAAATATCCGTAATATGATATTGTTGGATGCTACGGCAGATGCAGAGGAACTAGCATCCAAAGTAGACTTCATATTCTGTGCGGTTGACATGCCCAAGGCGGAGATTCGAGCATTGGAAGAGCGCTATGCAAAGCTGGAATGTCCAGTTTGCTCCAACAATAGCGCCCATCGTTTGACGCCAGATGTGCCTATGCTCATCCCAGAGGTGAATCCGCAGCATGCCGAAGTTATCCACGCCCAGCGAAAACGGCTTGGCACAACACGAGGTTTCATTGCAGCAAAATCTAATTGTTCGATTCAGTCGTACGTCGGCGCACTGAGTGCAATCTTTGATTTTGGCATCGAAGAAGTTGCTGTCTGCACGTATCAGGCAATTTCTGGCGCAGGAAAGACCTTTGAAGTCTGGCCGGAGATGGTTGATAATGTGATTCCGTATATTGGCGGGGAAGATGAAAAGAGCGAAAATGAACCGATGAAAATCTGGGGACATATGGAGAACGGCGTAATTGTTCCGGCGACATCTCCAAAGATCACGGCGCAGTGCATTCGTGTCCCTGTCAGCGACGGTCATATGGCAGCAGCATTTGTGAAACTTCGCAATAAAGTATGTAAAGAAGAAATTATCGAGCGTTGGCGCAATTACCGGGGGCGCGCCCAAGAGCTGGATTTACCTTCAGCACCGGCGCATTTCCTCACATACTTTGATGAACCTGACCGTCCGCAGACCCGGCTTGACCGAGATCTTTACGGCGGTATGGGTGTGACGATCGGCCGCCTGCGTGAAGACCCCATTTATGATTACAAGTTTGTCAGCCTTGCGCATAACACCCTGCGCGGTGCGGCGGGCGGCAATGTCTTAATGGCTGAATTCCTTTGTGCAGAGGGTTATATCTGATCGATGTTAATGTCAGCTGGGCCGGCTTTCCGGATACAGAATCTATTGAGGCATGCGGCGCCATACAGTCGCCGCAGTTTCAGAAACCAGACCAAGGAGGAAGCTTATATGATGAAGAAGCCTGTTTTTACCGGCGCCTGTGTTGCAATTGTAACGCCGTTCCACGCTACCGGTGAAATCAACTATGAAGAGTTTAAGAAAATTATTGACTATCAGATTGCCCATGGCACCGATGCTATTACCATTATGGGTACAACTGGTGAATCTTCCGCCATTCCGGACAAGGAACATCGTGAAGCGATCGCTTTTGGCTGTTCATATATTAATGGCCGTGTTCCCGTGATTGCAGGTGCAGGATCGAATGATACCGCCTATGCAGTGGATATGACACGGCATGCCGCGTCTTGCGGCGCAGACGCGGTGCTCTCGGTTACGCCCTATTATAATAAGACGACGCAGCGCGGACTGATTCAGCATTTTACGGCAATTGCAGACGCCTCTGACTGCCCGGTAATACTTTATAACGTACCCAGCCGTACCGGGATGGGAATTACAGCAGATACTTATGCGGCGCTCGCCAAGCACCCTAATATCAATGGCGTCAAAGAAGCCAGCGGCAATTTTTCCTTAATCGCCGAGGCCATGGCGCTTTGTGGGGAGGGGCTTAACTTTTGGTCCGGTAATGATGATCAGATCGTTCCTATGATGGCAATGGGCGGATTGGGTGTTATTTCGGTACTGTCAAACGTTTGCCCGCAAGAAACCCATGATCTGACGGCGCTCTGTTTTGCTGGCAAATATCAGGAAGCTATGGTCCTGCAGCTGAAATATTTGGAACTGATTAATGCATTGTTTAGCGAAGTCAATCCTATTCCAGTCAAAAAAGCAATGGAACTGCTTGGCTGGCAGGTCGGCGCCCTTCGTTTGCCGCTGTATGAACTTAGCGCATCAAACATTGAACGGCTGAGAAAAGCAATGGACGCTGTCCATTGCATCATTTAAAAAAGAAATAAAAGCATCCCATGTCTAAAGCAGCGCTTATGGAATCCTTGGCTACACCCTCATCAGTGATCATTTTCATAGTAAATCAGAGTTTTTTTCAACAGAAATTTTCGGAATACAGAAAATATTGACATGAGGCAACGAAAATGCTCCAATGTGAAATTAGCAATCCCCAATTGCTGTTTTTTGGGGGGAATACAGGTTGCAGAACCTGTAGGGGCGTTCTGCTGCACGGGAATGCAGGTTCTCTAAAATAAAGGAGTTGACACCATGCTCAAAATTGCACTTTCTGGCTGTAACGGCCGCATGGGGCGGGTGATTACCGAAATTGTTGCACAAAAAGAAGATATGAAGGTTGTTGCTGGGTTTGATTTGAATGCTGTTAAGCTCTCTGACTATCCGGTTTACGCAGATCCCTTGGAATTTCCGGGCGGGTGTGATGTTGTCGTCGATTTTTCAAATGTTTCGGTAACAGAACATCTGTTAGAATACTGCCGCCGCACCCGCACCCCAGTCGTCATCTGTACAACGGGACATACGGAAGCACAGTTGGAGCTGATGCAAAAGACCGCAAAGGAAATTCCTGTGTTCCGCTCTGGGAATATGTCTATCGGGATCAATTTGATGATAGAGGTACTAAAGAAATGTGCCTCTGTACTGGGCGCAGATTTTGATGTAGAAATCATCGAAAAGCATCATAATCAAAAACTCGATGCGCCGAGCGGCACAGCATTGATGCTGGCGGAAGCTGTAAATAAAGCACTGCCTTATGAGGCTGAATATGTTTATGACCGCCACATGCGCCGCGAAAAGAGGCCTCCGCATGAAATCGGCATTCACACAATCCGAGGTGGTACAATCGTTGGTGAACATAGCGTTATTTTTTCTGGACGCGATGAAGTGATCGAGGTCAAGCACAACGCGAATTCCCGCGAAGTGTTTGCAGTAGGCGCAGTGAATGCAGCAGCTTTCCTGGCCCGGCAGACGGCGCCTGGGCTGTACAATATGTCAGATGTGATTGCGGCCAAATAACGTCCGGTAAACCTAATAAAATAACGTTAAGCTATGCCCGCTTGAGGATATGAACCCGTTATTTGCACAGGTATCCCCCTCGTATATCCATCTTTAAACAGAGGTGCGGCCCCAGGAAATATTTCCGGGGCCGCGTTTTTCATTCTTTGCCGCACCACTTTTTGCACTGCACGATTCGTTCACCGTTATCCCCTTGTTCCGGATCATAAGCAAACTGATGAAGCAGGGCACAGGGAAATTCGCTGCATGGTCCACAGTATACCTGCCCCCTTTTTTCACAACAGTCTTTCACAGGACAGCTATCGCCCCAAAACGGTTTTTTCATTTCCGTACAGCCGGCACAGGGAATTTGCTCGCGAAATTTGCAGCGGCTGCACAACAGCCCACATCTGGATTCAATCATGATTGCCTCTCCTTTTTGTCTGAAATTCTATTCACAAGCCAAAACGGTGAATCGGGATACATATAGATATGTTCTTCACAGGAAGCGCAGCGCCTGACAGAGCCGATCACGCCATATCCAGTTGCCGTTTTCGACAGATGAATGCAAACTTTCTATTGCAGAGCAAATTATATCACAAGAAATATGACGATAAATTGTCATGTTCAAACTGCCGAAAAATCTTTTTTCTGCAGCAAAATCATACATTTTTGCGAGCTATGTGAAAAACATCCTGCAGAACCGTATTTCATGGAGGGACGGATAAGCTCTGAATCTGGCCAAACGACGCGGCAACAAAGCAGGTTCCTATACCTTCGAATACTTTTTTAAAATATTTTCTGCCTGCTGACGCAGATCCATCCGAAGTTGTTCTGGGGACAAAACCTCGACACGATCGCCGAAACTTTGTACCCACTCCCGCATATTTCCATAGCTTGTAAAACAACGCGCAAAGAAAAGCCCGTCCTTTGTTCTGCTATAGCATGATGGTTCGTATTCCTCAACAAGACGGTACTCGTCTTGTGCAGAAAACATTGCTTCCAACCGAAAAGGGGCCGTATCGAAGTAACGGTCAAACAAAACTTCCTGTAAAGGGATATCCCTTGCCAAGAACGACGGCCCTGATTCTGGCTCCCACAAGCGGCACAACTTGAACAGGCGAAAGCCTTTTCTGTCCTGACAATATCCCAGCACATACCAGGAGGACCACCGGAACACCAACCGGTAAGGTTCAATCGTACGCCGGCAGTCTCCCTTTTGATAATAATACCGGAAAGAAAGCAAATGTCTGTTTTGTATCGCCTTCCGGATGATTTCAATTTTACAAGCCAGATCTTTCTGCCCAAATGCAGCAAGATCAATCAGCACAATTTCTTCATCCGGCAAACGCCAACAGGATATTTTTTCCAGGATAGACGATTGTCCAGGTGCCTTTGAAATACTGCAAATCCCCTTGACACCAGCCAACAGCGTTTGCAGTTCTTCCGTTGTGAAAAATAGGGTGTCCAGCCGGTAGCCTTTTGCGATTGAAATTCCGCCGTCAAAACCCTGCGTGGTAACAATCGGGATTCCGGCACGGCAGAGCGTCTCAATATCTCGGTTGATCGTTCGACGGGACACCTCAAACCGTTTCGCCAACACAGGGGCGGTTGTTTTGCCTTGCTGTAAAAGAAGGGTAAGAATTCCGACCAGTCGATCCATTTTCATAGTACTTTACCTCCTGATTTTCAAAGGCCGCAGCCTGTGAAATCGATGCTTGTTGGAGA
>CANPPM010000161.1 GCA_947575935.1 uncultured Butyricicoccus sp.
GCAGGCGACACCTGGTTCTGCGGATTCAGGGCGGTTCCGTCTAGGTCAAGCGCGATCAAATCATACTGCATGGGGTTCCACATCCTTTATTTTCAGGCCCGTCCTTCTCCAGGCGGGCCGGTTTCATTGTACGTTTTATTTTATAACAAAGTAACTAGAATTGCAACGGTATAAATGTATGGATTTCACAATTTTTAGCGCGTTATTCCGTGCAGATCCCATGTATTTGCACGCTGAACGCGATTTACTGGTAGCTTCCTGCACGATAGCTGATGACGAGCGTGCGAAGCATATAATGTTCCAAATCCAGATCCCCTTCGTCATCTCCGGCAAGATATCCCTTTTCCAGCAGGAATTTTACGGTTTCTGTCCCCCATGCGGGGACCTCCTCCAATGTATGATAAATTGTCAACGGTTCGTCCTCCTTTCCTTCTAATTCGGCTCGGAATCTTGACCAGGCATAGCTGTCCCGGACAAACGGTTCCGGACAGCATTTATGCGTCACATCATAATGGCGGACGACCCGTTCGATCGGAATGTGATAGCGCTTCATCAGATCCTGTACAAGCTGGATGCCTTGTTTTCGTGTGCTTTTTGTGTAATAGTATCCATCTGGACCCCGGCGCGAGCAAAGCTCAATGCCAATGCTGTTTCGGTTGCGGCATGCAGGGTGGTAATATGTTCCTTTTGTCCCGCAGTGCCATGCAGTAAAGTCGTCTGGGACCGATTGCCAGACCTCGTTGTCGTCCACAAAATAATGCGCAGAAGTTTCGGTGAAATCGCGAGAAAAATAGATGGCGTTTTCTTCGGCGGTATCGCCGTCCCCGCCGGTATAATGGATTACCAGGTATTGGATTGCCTTGGGATCCCGGTGTGCGCCATAATTGTCTCTTCTGGCAAGTTTCGTATGCATCATTTACAGCCTCCTTTCGCGTGCGTTAGGATATGTATATGGATCGGAAACCAAATCTGCAGGGGAAGGGCGGCAGCCCGTATGGCGCATCGTTGATCATTCCGATCTGTTGGGTGAATCCGTTCGCTCAGGCGGAACGGCGCCGCTGGGAGAGGCGGACTCTGCACTACAATATGTTCTATCCCTGTTGTTTATACCGTCCTACGTTTTTCATAAACGTCTATCCTGTGGGAATGGATAGGCTTTTGAAAAAGCCGCAATGGTGCAGCAGAAGCAGCTGCAAAGGCGAGGGTCAATGGATGCGGGAAGGGGCGTTAGATTGTCCGGCTTCTGTACGAAGCGCGGAGGAGTCCGTCACATAGCCTTAAATTTTTTCTACAGGGCAGGAATGTGCAGTGCCGAATTTTCGCGCTGAAAATTGAGCAAATTGCCAAATTGACATCTTCAAAGAAGGGCCTATAATAGGATATAAGTTTAATAAAATATTTTATTAAACTTATATCCTTGTTGAGCTTTCATAAAAGGGGAAGGGGAAATTTGTAAGGAGTGTGTATTTCGGCCTTCATTTTTCTGGACGCCGGAAAAATAGCACTGCAGGCTATTTCCACCGCGCTGAAAAAAGCGGCATTAAAGCCGCTGCATTTCTTTTCTAAAATATAGGCATACGAATCACCTGGCTTCCGGCGTGCCGGAAAACAGGATGCCGCGTAACAAAAGGAGGAAATGAACATGAAGCAAGGATGGTTAGGGTTGGAAGGCCGTGTTGTAATCGTAACCGGCGGCGCATCAGGGATCGGCAAGCATGTAGTGGATACATTGACCGCAGCGGGTGCAAAGGCGGTCGTAGTTGACATGAATGTAACGACGGGAGATGAGCTTGATGGCGCGTACTGTGTACAGTGCAATGTGACCGATACCAGCAGCGTGCAGGCAATGGCGAATACGGTTGTAGAGCGGTTTGGCAGAATTGATGCGCTGGTGAATAACGCGGGTATCAATATGCCCCGTCTGCTCGTCGATGTTGTTGGAGAAAAGCCGGAATATGAACTGAGTGACGATTCCTTTACCAGAATGTTTGACGTAAACGTTAAGGGCGTATTTCTCTGCGCACAGGCATGCGCCCGTCAAATGCTGCGGCAGGGCGGCGGCGTAATTGTTAACATGTCCTCCGAGTCAGGAAAAGAGGGATCGCAAGGGCAGTCGGCCTATTCGGCAACCAAGGGCGCGGTTGACTCTTTTACTCGATCTTGGGCCAAGGAGCTTGGAAAATATAATATCCGCGTACTTGCCTGTGCGCCTGGTATTATGGAGGCAACCGGCCTGCGTTCGCCGGCGTATAACGATGCGCTTGCCTATACACGCGGCTGCAGGCCAGAGGAGTTGTCTACCGATTACAGCAAGGTTATTCCGATGGGACGTGACGGCAAACTGGATGAGGTTGGCGACCTGGTAGCCTATCTGGTGTCTGATCGTGCAAGTTATATCGCAGGGACGACCATCAATATTTCAGGCGGCAAATCCCGGGGCTGACGGCTGCATAACACCATGCACTGCAAAAGGAGGAAGGTTACGTGAAAAGCGTGTTCGGCGACAACCGGCTGGCGAATATCCTGCAGTTTTTCTGCCGGACGCCCTCTGCTGCGCTGAGTACGCTTGCCGAACGGCTGGAGGTCAGCGAACGCACGGTCCGAAACGATTTGAAGCAGCTCAATGCTGCGCTTGAGGGCTGCGCTGTGATTGAAGCGGTACAGGGGCGTTACCGTCTGCGCATTTATGACAGCGATTTGTTCCAAACCGTACGCGGCCGTATCCTGGAGGTGGATGACTTCCTTAATTCTCCGCAAAACCGCATGGATTATATGTTTGGGAGGTTGATGCGTTCGATAAAGCCGTTGCTGACCGATGAATTGGCCTATGAAATGAATATCGGACGGACAACCTTGGTCAGCGATCTCAAGAAATTGCGTACCGTGCTTGCACCTTATCAGTTGGCCATCCTCGGCAAAACCGGAAAGGGGCTGGTGCTGCAGGGACGGGAGAGCGATATCCGGCACTATATCTTGGAAAACAGCTATGACGCGCTTTATCGGCAATATCCGCTCGATCCTGAGGTGATCGAGGCTGCTGGACAGATCCTGCAGCCTTTTGAAAAAAGTGTACAGTATCATTTCCGGCAATTCCTGACCGTTATGCTGGACCGCTTTTTGACCGGGCACTATATCGGCTGTCTGTCGCAGCAATTTTATAATCTAACTGCGCGGGCGGAATATGAAGCAGTCGACCGGCTGGCAGATCAAATCGCTGGATTTTTGCGGGTGGAATTTCCGGTGGAGGAAAAACTGTTCCTCCTGCTGCCTATTGTGGGGATGCGTACCCCGGCGGATGTGCAGGACATGCATTCCATTGAGCTGGATGCCTCCGTACGCCCGCTGATGGAGCGGGTACTCCGGCAGATTCGGCTGGAAATGGATATACGGTTGGACAGCACTGGTTTCAGTGAGGAATTTCTTTATCATCTGATGTTTATGATCAATCGCCTGCGCTTTCATGTCCGGTTGAAAAATCCCATGCTTGATGAGCTGCGCGGCAAGTACCCGCTCGCTTGGCAGATGGCGGGCGTTGCGGCCCGAGTGGTGCGCGATGCCTGTGGACTTGAGGTCACAGAGGATGAGCGAGGGTATCTTGCATCGTATTTTGGCGTGTTTCTGGAGGAAAACCAGCTGCGTTCTGCCCGCTCCTATCAGGTAGCGGTGGTCTGTGGAACCGGGCGGGTGACCGCGCGGCTGGTGGCGGCGCAGCTGAAAAAAGTGTTGGACAGCTCGGCTGAAATCACGCTGTTCGCCGACGAGCGGGTGACAGAGGAACGGTTGGAGCCGTTTGATCTTGTGTTTACTACGGTTGAGTTGCCCTGTCCCTGCCGGCGTCCGGTCATCCGCATCCGTGAGATTTTCAACGAACAGGAGCTGCGCCATAAGATCGAAAAGGCGCGCTACTGGGAGCAGGTAGATGTGCCAATTTTGGATAATAACTGGTTTGTCATGGTTGGGCTGCTGGAGGAAAGCCGCTTTTTCGTCTTTGATGCTTCAGAACGCTATGAAGATGCGGTGGACCGCATGTCCAGTTCGCTGGCCAGGGCCGGGCAGGTCGACAGAGGTTTTCACGAACGGCTGCGCGCACGCGAACAGCGGGGGACTATGGTTTTTGATCACGCAGTTGCCATCCCCCATAGCGTCCAGTATGCTTGTGACCGGCTGGTATTGGCTGTCGGCGTATTCCCTACGCCGATTGAATACCGCAGCCATGAGATCCGCGTGATTTTCCTAATGGGGCTGCCCGAACGGCTGTCCTCGGATGACAGCCTGCTCATTCGTATTTATGATGAAATCATCCGCATTGCGCAGGATGCCGCGCTGCTGGATCAAATCACACAGGCCGGTTGCTTTCAGGCGCTGCTGCGCGCGCTGTACCGGCAGGCTGGAGAATTAGGAGGCAAATCATGCTGAAATTAGGGTTGCTGCTTGTTGCAATGTTCTTGCTGCAGGCTGTGTTGAGCGGGTTCCAGATGCGCCACTTTGCCAAGGAGTTCACAGCGCTGCGCAAACGCGGACGGGTTGCCTGTGGACGACAGGCCGGCGGCTTCCACGCGGGCGCTATCGTGATGTTCTTGCTGGATGAGGCCGGAGTGATCCAGGAGGGTAAGATGCTGATGGGGGTTACTTGTTTTGCACGGGTTCGGCCCCTGGTTGGGTTTGAGGGCCGGCAGCTTTCTGCACTGACTAAAGATGATCTGCCACGGCATGGCAGAAATCTGCGCCGTGCGATTTTGGACGCGCAAAACACCTACTGTAAATTTATTTCCGGCGAGGCGATCCCCGAGCCGCCTTCGCCCTTCCAGCGGGCAGGGCGCATATTAACTGGCTTCGGAAAATAAGCCTGTCCGGCTGCTGCCAGACAGAAAAGAAAGGTGGATATTTATGGAATTTATTGTAAATCTGGCTTCAGGATTTATGAACCTGTTTACATTGGGCGGCGAGCAGTTCATGAGCTGGGTCACCGGCATTATCCCTACAATTGTGATGCTGCTGGTACTCATGAATGCGATCATGGCCATTGCCGGTGAGGCGGCTGTTGCGCATGTAGCTAAGGTCTGTACGGGCAACCCGGTATTGCGGTACGCCGTTTTGCCGTTCATCAGCGCATTTATGCTTGGGAATCCGATGGCGCTGTCGATCGGTAAATTTATGCCTGAGTTTTATAAGCCTGCCTACTACGCATCGGCAACTTATCACTGCCATACCAACAATGGATTATTTCCGCACATCAATGCCTCCGAGTTATTTATCTGGCTGGGGATTGCAAACGGAATCACACAGTTGGGGCTGGACACCGCGCCGCTGGCCGTTCGTTATCTATTGGTTGGTTTAGTTGCCAATTTTATTTCGGGCTGGTCGACCGAATTCACGACCCGCTTTGTGGAAAAGCAACAGGGCGTCAGCCTAAGCCGTGAGTTCCGGATGGCAAAGTAGAAGGAGGAAACAGAAATGGCGGAATATTGTTCGATCCGAGTAGAAAAGGGCCCGGGCGGTTTTGGCGGCCCATTGGTGATCACCCCTACCGAACAGCGCAATAAGGTGATGTATATTACTGGTGGAGGCGCTGAGCCAGAATGCCTGCGAAAAATTGTCGAGCTGACCGGTTTGACTCCCGTTAACGGCTTTAAGACCAATTGTCCGGAGGAAGAGCTTGCGCTGGTCATCATAGACTGCGGGGGTACGCTGCGCTGTGGTATTTATCCCAAAAAGGGAATCCCAACGATCAACGTCATGCCGGTTGGCAAGTCCGGTCCCATGGCGCAGTTTATTAAAGAAGATATTTATGTTTCTGCGGTCGGGCCGGATCAAGTTTCGCTGGCCGGCGGCGGCGAACCCGCAGCGGGCCGGGAGCCTGCTCCCAGTACGGTTCATTACAGCTCCAGTCAAAAGGTGTCTGAGACGCTCGCACAGCAGGAGAATAAATCGTTTGTCACCCGGATTGGCCTTGCCGCAGGCAAGGTGGTCAATACGTTCTATCAGGCGGCACGCGATGCAATTCAGACCTGTATTACGACCCTACTGCCGTTTATGGCGTTTGTTTCAATGCTGATCGGCATTATTAACGGCTCAGGGTTTGGCGATGCGTTCGCATCCATACTGACCCCGCTGGCGGGCAATATTTTTGGATTGGTGGCGCTCGGGCTGATCTGCTCGATCCCTGGATTGTCAGCATTGCTAGGACCGGGCGCGGTCATTGCGCAGATTATCGGCACCCTGGTCGGTGCAGAGATTGGCAAAGGAAATATTGCGCCGCAGTTGGCGCTGCCCGCACTGTTTGCGATTAATTGCCAGGGTGCGTGTGATTTTATCCCGGTTGGGCTGGGGCTTGCGGAGGCTGAGACGGAGACCATTGAGGTTGGCGTTGTTTCAGTTATGTACTCCCGCTTTCTGACCGGCTGGGTACGTGTGCTGTTGG
>CANPPM010000162.1 GCA_947575935.1 uncultured Butyricicoccus sp.
CATTTGTCCACGGGCTTGATCCCGATAGTCTGCATTGATGAAGCCGATCGAATCGTGTACCTCACGGTCCATCTGTGCGGCAGCGGTCATTACAATACCGATGCTGCCCTGTGCAAAGCCGTAGTGCTCTAGCCCCTGATGGTACTGTTGCTGCACATTTCCCATCAGGATGACACTGACAATGCCAGAGATACTGGCCAGCAATGCGATAGACAATACTGCTGCCACAATCTTTTCCCTGACTCTGAGCTGTTTCAGTTTCATAACATGCTCTCCTTAATCATTACGTATTACGGCTGGTCCTGTTTGAGGGATCGTCATTCCCTGCCGGCCGCGAATTCCCCGGAAGCTTTTCGGCGCGCAATGTTGAAGGCCGAAAAAATCCCTATACAGTTTATTCGGCATTTTTTGTAAAAAAGTAAGCGCCGCCGGAAAATTTTTTGTGCACGGACCGTCGTGCCGCTGCTTATAAAACTATTGTACGACAACGTCCACTCTTTTGCAAGAGAAAAATAAAAGAGTAAATAAAGAAATCCATAGGAGCGAACAAATTTCAGATTGAGCGCCCTACGGGGGGAGGGAGCGGCATTTTGGGCGTCTATTTTTCTGTGAAGCCGCATAGGAATGGAGTATCGACACGCAGGAGGGGGAAGCGGCATTGAAGGGCTTACCGGAGGAACGCGCGATCATGCTGGCGCAGTATATTATTGAGGAAGAGGCGACCGTGCGGCAGGCGGCGGCGCGCTTTGGCATTTCAAAATCGACCGTGCACAAGGACGTGACAGAGCGTCTGAAGCTGCTGAACCGCCCGCTTTATCTGCAGACGCAGGCGGTGCTGAACAAAAATAAGCAGGAGCGGCATATTCGCGGCGGACTGGCGACCAAGGAGAAATATCTTTCCGCCCGTCAGGACCGATAGCCTTCGGCGTGGCAGAATGTCCTTTGAGGATGAAAAAATGGAACTGCTGGCAGGCGGGTTCCGGCATCTGGCCGGGACTGTATTGTCTGAGGGAATGCAGGCGTTGGAAAAGGACCGATATGCACAGGGAAAACGGCGGCGGTAAGCTTGTTTGCATACCCGACGTCTTTACCTGTACATACCGGTCCGGAGACGTTTTCGGATCAGGGCAGTTTGTCCCGTAGAGGGTTTAGTTCTGTCCCAGTTCCTTTAGGCAGTCCTCGCAGAGGTTTCTGCCATTGAAATGGATGACATTTTTGGCATTGCCGCAGAAGATGCAGGCAGGCTCATATTTCTTGAGAATGATCTGCGAGCCGTCGACGTAGATCTCCAGTGCGTCCTTGACCTCGATATCCAGTGTGCGGCGCAGCTCGATCGGCAGGACGATGCGTCCCAATTCGTCTACTTTTCTAACAATACCAGTCGATTTCATCTGGAAACACTCCTTCAAAGAATTTTTGCAATTTCTTCTTCTCCGTCCATATGAGGGGGAGACAACCCATTTGTACACAGAAAGGAGGACCACCGCGTGCTTTCATGGATCTGGGTCGTTTTTCTGGCGCTCAGTTTTGTCTGTGGCGCCTTGACCGGCAGACTTGCCGCGGTGACAGCCGCCATGGCCGAAGGGGCCGGGCAGGCGGTGACGCTGCTGATTTCCATCACGGGTCTGATGTGCTTTTGGTCGGGGGTGATGGAGATTATCTCACGGTCAGGGCTGGCAGCTGCGGTCGCTCGTCTGCTGCGTCCCGTACTGCGTCCACTTTTTGGTGCGGCCTCCCGTGACGGGCAGGCGATGGAAGCAGTCAGTGCAAACGTGACAGCGAATCTGTTGGGGCTGTCCAACGCATCTACGCCGATTGGACTGCGTGCTGCGCAGCGGCTTTATGCCGTCTGCGGCGGCCGCGGCGCGCCAGATGCGGTGCTGACGTTGGTGACACTGAACTCCGCTTCGATCCAGCTGATCCCCTCAACTGTCGCTGCCGTGCGCGCCTCACTGGGGGCGGCTGCGCCGTTTGACATCATGCCGGCAGTCTGGGGGGCGTCCGTCGTCTCTGTGCTGGTGGTAATCCTTGCCGGACGCCTGCTGCGTCCCCTCTTTCCGGAAAAAAGGGTGGAAAATGGAAGAACATAGCAGGAAATGACAAATCCTGTAAGCTTTGTTTACAATTAGTATTATGCACTGGCTTACATGAGAATTCTGTCAAATGGTGTCGAGGCAAAAAATTATTTTATTTCTGGAAGAAAAGGAAGCTTTCTGCCAGGAAAAGTAGAAAAACGGAGGATGTGTCCGATGAATGGGTTGTCATCCGCATTGGTGCCGCTGCTGTTGGCTGCGGCTGGGGTTTACGCTTTGTATAACCATGTTGATGTTTTCCCCGCATTTCTGACGGGGGCGAAGGAGGGGCTGCATACGGCCATCGGAATCCTGCCCACGATGGTGGGGATGCTGACGGCAGTGTACATGCTGCGTGCGTCTGGCTGCATCGACCTGCTTGGGCAGGTGCTCGCACCATTGCTTGCGCGGCTTGGCATTCCGGAGGAATGTGCTGCGCTAGTGCTCCTTAAGCCGGTATCCGGCGGGGGAGGACTGGCGTTAGGCAGCGAGGTTATGCGGCAGGCGGGGCCGGACAGCTATGCGGGGCGGGTGGCCGCCGTCATGCTTGGTGCGTCAGAAACCAGCATTTATACCATCAGTTTATACTGCAGCCACGTCGGGCTGCGGCGCACGCGCTACGCGCTTCCGGCAGCGTTGCTTGGGGATTTGGCCGCGTTTACTGCCTCTGCATTCTTTGTCCGGCTGCTGTTCTGACGCCTGGTTTCCGGCATGCAGGTTCTACCAAAAACGACAAGAACCGACCTCCTGTTTACTATTATATCGGGTATTTCTCGTTTGTCCAGTAGGAAAAAGCAGTTTTGGTAATTCAGTCAATAATTTCCGATTTCTTACCGTCTTTTTTCGACAAATTATCATGACAAATGCAACATTTTACCATGATATGTATAATATTTTCTTAAAATTCAATGAATTATGGGAGTTTTTGGGTAAAAATAGAAGCAATGGAGAAAAAAAGCTGGAAGCACCTCAAGGGCGCTTCCAGCCATTTTTGTTGATACTTGTAAAAAAGCCTGTTATTTGGTGGTCAGTTCGCCGCCAGGGATTTCTTTGCCAAATTCATCATAGGTAAAGAAGCCCTTGCCGGTCTTGACGCCGAGCCAGCCTGCGCGCACCATCTTGCGCAGCAGGGTGTGCGGACGGTACTTAGGATCGCCCGTCTCACGGTACAGGGTCTCCATGATTGCAAGGTTAACGTCGTGGCCGACGAGATCCGCGGTGTGCAGCGGGCCAGATTTCATGCCGGCGCCGTTCTGCATGGCGAGGTCAATGTCAGAGGGGGATGCCAAGCCGTCTGCGTAAATCCCAATCGCTTCGTTCATCATCGGGATCAGGATACGGTTGACGACAAAACCAGGACCCTCTACGACCGAAACCGGGGTTTTGCCCAGCGAGGCCATCAGCTCAAATGCAGTCTTAAAGGTTTCGTCCGAAGTCTGGATTGCACGGGTTACCTCGACCAACTTCATGATCTGGGCCGGATTGAAGAAATGGCAGCCGATAACCTTATCCGAGCGGCCCGGAACTGCAGAAGCGATTTCAGTGACCGACAGCGCGGAGGTATTGGTGCCGATAATGCAGTGTGCAGGCAGGATGCTGTCCAGCTCCTTGAGCAGATCCTTTTTCAGATCCATGCGCTCCAGGATTACTTCCATAATAAAATCTGCATCCTTTGCGACGGCGCGGTCAACAGAGGTCTTCAGGCCGCCAAGCAGTTCATCCTTGCGCTCAGCCGTCATCTTTTCCTTCTTCACAAGGAAGTTCAGGTCATTGGTGATGGTCTTTACGCCGCGGTCAATGAATTCCTGCTTAATGTCCAGCATCGTCACCGTGTGGCCGTTGGTCAGAAAAACTTCTGCGATACGGGCGCCCATATTGCCCGCGCCAAAAACACATACATTCATAATAAGATAACCTCACTCATTTTCATTTCATCATATCTCAGATTATAGCGGCAAGTAGAGTTTGTATTACTGATTCTTAAACTCCTTTGCAGGTTTATCCCGGTTCTTGTCGAGGAAATAGGCCATGCCGTACTTCTGGTCCTCTGTAGCGAAGCATTCGCCAAAAATATTGCCTTCCAGCTTGAGTGCGGAATTCAGGTCGGTCTGCATACCGACATTGATCGCCTCCTTGCAGAGCGCTACTGCAATCGGCGCCTGCGCTGCGATCTCTTCAGCAAGTTTGATAGCCTCGTCAAGCAAGTTTTCAAGCGGATAAACATAGTTTACCAAGCCCATTGCCAGTGCATCCTGTGCAGAATAATTGCCGCGGGCGGTATAAATCAGCTCTTTGGCCTTGCCGAGACCGACAATGCGGGCCAGACGCTGGGTGCCGCCGCAGCCAGGGGTAATGCCGAGGCCGACTTCAGGCTGGCCAAACAGTGCGTTGTCGGATGCCAAACGGATATCACAGGACATTGCCAGCTCGCATCCGCCGCCCAGGCAGAAACCGTTGATGGCGGCAATGACCGGGCGCTTGAAGTTCTCAATCTTCCAGCAGACGCGGTTGGAATCATTGCCGAACGCCTTGCCTTCTGCTACAGTCATGGTGGACATCTGTGCAATGTCGGCGCCTGCGACGAAGGAATTGACGGTCTTGCCCTTCTTATTAACGACAGAGGAGCCGGTCAGAACGACTGCGTATACATCCTCCATCTTGCCGACCTCGTCAAAGGCCTCTTCCAGCTGGGCATACATATCGGTGGAAAGCGCGTTCATCGCCTTCATATGCTCAATCTTAACGATGGCTACATGGCCCTTTTTCTCGATTACGACATCAGTCATTGGAAAAACTTCCCTTCATTTTGATTTCACGAAAACTGCGGTATTCCAACAGGAAAAAGGCTGCCGGTGCGCGGCCTGCGGGCCGCACGCCGGCTTGGCCTGCGTTTTATGCACCGGGTCAGGCATTGTTTTTGATAAATAGGAGGTTCCGCCTATCTGACGGGGGGTCCAACAGCCTGTGGTGGGACGCTTTTCTGGTTTCGCGGCTGGGATTATTTGCAGAGCGCATCACGCTCGACGATAATGGCTTCGCCCATACCGCCGCCGATGCACATGGTTGCAAGACCGATTGTCAGGTCGCGCTTAATCATTTCGTACAGCAGGGTGGTGGTGATACGGCTGCCTGCCGCGCCGATCGGATGGCCAAGCGCGATAGCGCCGCCGTTGACGTTGACTTTATCCATGTCAAAGCCTAGGGTCGTATTGACTGCGCATGCCTGCGCTGCAAACGCTTCGTTGGACTCGATCAGCTCAAGATCGGCAACCGTCAGGCCGGCGCGTGCCAGAGCCTGCTTGGTGGACTCGATGGGGCCGACGCCCATGATCGACGGGTCACAGCCGACAGAACCGTAGGAACGGATCTTTGCCAGCGGCTTCAGGCCATGGGCCTTGACATATTCTTCGGAAGCGATGATCATTGCAGCGCCTGCGTCGTTGATGCCGGAAGCGTTGCCTGCGGTAACGGTACCATCCTTTTTAAAAGCCGGGCGCAGCTTTGCAAGGCCCTCGAGCGTAGTCTGTGGACGGCAATGCTCGTCGGTATCAAAAACCACGGTATTTTTCTTGACTTTGACTTCCATGGGGACAATTTCGTCCTTGAAGCGGCCGGAGGAAATGGCAGCTGCAGCCTTCTGCTGGGAAGCCAGCGCGATTTCATCCTGCATTTCGCGGGTAATGCCGTACTTTTCAGCGATATTTTCCGCTGTAACGCCCATATGATACTGATTAAATACATCAAATACGCCGTCATAAACCATCATATCGACCATCTTGACGTCGTTCATACGTGCGCCCCAGCGCATGTTGCGTGAAATATAGGGGGCGCCGGACATAGATTCGCAGCCGCCCGCAAGAATCAGCTTGTCATCGCCGGATTTGATGATCTGCGCAGCGAGGGAGAGCGCCCGCATGGAAGAACCACAGACCTTATTGACGGTCATTGCCGGGGTCTCGATCGGCAGGCCGTCGCCCAGTGCAACCTGGCGTGCGACGTTCTGGCCGACACCGCCCTGCAGCACCTGGCCGAACAGCGTCTCATCAATTTCCTTGACGTCAATCCCCGCGCGCTCAATCGCGCCCTTTGCGGCTGCGATACCGAGCTGGGAAGAGTGTACGTCCTTCAGCGTTCCGCCGTAAGTGCCGATTGCAGTACGGGCGGCTGAAACAATGTAAACATTCATTTTTTTCAGTCTCCTTTTTCTTTTTTCCTTTTTTTATGGGGTAACCTGCTCCGGGCGATATCGCCCGGAGCAGGGG